>CAMFLJ010000104.1 GCA_945957335.1 uncultured Actinomycetes bacterium
TTCGCCCTCTACGCCTCGACCAAGGAGGCGATCCGCAGCCTCACCCGCACCGCGGCGTGCGAGCTCGCCGCCGACGGGATCCGGGTGAACGCCCTCCTCCCGCTGGCCACCTCGCCCAGCTTCTCGGCCTGGGCCGACGAGAACCCCGACGACTACCAGGTGATCCTCGACACGATCCCGCTCGGCCGCATGGGAGAGGCGGAGGACGACGTCGGCCCCGCCGCCGTGTTCCTCGCATCCGCCGGGGCGCACTACGTCACCGGCACCACGTTCCTCGCCGACGGCGGACGGGGGTACCTGCGATGAGCGCTCCCCTCTCCCCCGACGAGCTCGAGCAGCGTTGGCGCCTCGACGGCAAGGTCGCCCTCGTCACCGGCGCCGGCCAAGGGGTCGGCCTCGGCATCTCCCGCGCCCTCGCCGAAGCCGGCGCAGCGGTCGCGCTGCTCGACATCGACCCGCAGCGCGCCGCCGACGCCACGGCATCCCTGGTCGAGGCCGGCCACACGGCGATCGCGGTGATCGCCGACGTCGCCGACCCCACAGCCGTGGCCGAGGCGGTGGCCGCCACCGTCGAGGGCCTCGGAGGGCTCGACGTGCTCGTCAACAACGCCCACACCGTGCGCAGCGGCGCCCTGCTCGACGTCACGCCCGACGACCTCGACACCGTCTGGTCGACCGGCTTCCTCGGCACGTTCAACACCATGAAGGCCGCCGAGCCCCACCTGCGCGACGGCGGTTCGATCATCAACGTCGTCTCGTCGGTGATGCTCAAGCAGGACACCAGCGGCTTCCTGCTCTACGCCGCCACCAAGACGGCGATGCGCAGCCTCACCCGCACCGCGGCGATGGAGTGGGGGCGCCGCGGCATCCGGGTCAACGCCCTCAGCCCGCAGACCACCTCCCCCGCGTGGGTCGAGTGGTCGGCCGCCAACCCCGAGGCGGCGGCGAAGATCCTGTCGGAGGTGCCGCTCGGCCACATCGGCGACGCCCACGACGACGTCGGCCCGGTGGCGGTGTTCCTCGCCTCCGACGCGTCGGCCTACATGACCGGCGGGCTGCTGCTCGCCGACGGCGGAAGGGGCCACCTGCGATGACCACCGGACGGTTGGAGGGGCGCCACTGCGTCGTCACCGGCGCGGCCCAGGGCCTGGGCGAGGCGGTGGCCCGCCGCTACGCCGCCGAGGGCGCCTCGGTCACCATGCTCGACCTCGACGAGGTCGGCCTGCGCCGCACCCACGACGCCGTCGAGGCCGACCACGACGCGACCGGCCGGGTGTGGTCGGCGGCGTGCGACGTGTCCGACCGGCCCTCGGTCGAGGCCGCCATCGCGGCCGGGCGTGAGCGCTTCGGTCCCGTCGACGTGGTCGCCTCCGTCGCGGGCATCGCCTACCACGTGCCGCTGCTCGCCATGACCGACGACGACTACGAGCGGATGATGGACGTGCACGTGCGCGGCGCGTTCAACCTGCTCCGCACGGTCGTGGCCGAGTGGACCGAGCGCCGGTGCGGCAAGTTCATCGCCGTCACGTCGCCGGCGGCCGCCCGGGGCCAGGTCAACGGCAGTGCCTACAGCGCGGCCAAGGCCGCGCTGCACGGGCTCGTGCGCTCGGCCGCCCGCGAGCTCGGCCCGGTGAACGTGCAGGTCAACGCCATCCTGCCCATGGCCGACACCCCGATGACCGCCGAGGTCATCGCCGACACCGCCGCCAACGAGGTGTACCTGAGCCGGGTGCCGCTCGGCCGCTGGGGCCGGCCCGACGAGATCGCCGCGGCCTTCTGCTTCCTGGCCTCCGACGAGTCCGACTACATCACCGGCACGATCCTGCCGGTCGACGGCGGGCGCACCATCTGATCGCCCGAGCTACGGCCGGAGCGGTTCGGCGTCGAGGCGCTCGAGGATGGCGGGCAGTTCCGCCATCGAGGTGAACGTCTCGGCGCCCTCGGCGGCCAGCACCGCGGCAGGGGTCATCGCCGCGTAGCCCAGCGCCCGCATCCCTGCCGCCACCGCGCCGCGCACCCCGAAGGGGCTGTCCTCGACCACCACGCACCGGGCGGGGTCGGCGCCCATCATGTCGGCGGCGTGCAGGAACAGGTCGGGGTGGGGCTTGCCCCGCTCGACCTCGGTGGCGCTGTAGATGCGCCCGTCGAAGTGGTCGTGCAGGCCGGTGCGCCCGAGGGTGAGCCGCATCCGCTCGTGCTCGCCACTGGAGGCCACGCACGTCGGCCAGCGCAGCTGCCGCACGACCTCGCCCACGCCGGGCACCTCCTCGAGCTCGCGCTCGAACGCCTCGAAGACCCCGGCGTGGTAGCGGTCGAGGAAGTCGTCGGGCAGCGGTCGGCCCAGCTTCTCGGCGGCCAGCGCGGTCCACGACGCGCTCGACAGGCCCATGTAGGTGGCGATCGACTCGTCGGTGGTGGTCGGCAGGCCGACCGAGGTGAGCAGCTCGGCCAGGACCTGGTTGGCGAGGCGCTCGCTGTCGACGAGCACGCCGTCGCAGTCGAAGATCACCAGCTCGATCGCCACTGCCCCATCATGGCCGGGGCCCGCTCTCAGAGGAGCGCCCCCGGCACCAGCTCGCGCAGCCCGACAGCCAGCTCGTGCTGGTCGAGGCGGTCGTCGGAGATCTTCGACAGGTCGAACGGCGCCTGCACCATGAGCTCGGTGTTGCGGTCCTGCGGCGTGCCGAGCAGGGCGGCGGCGTCCCAGAACCACGGGTTGGCGGCGAGCTCGCGGCTGAGCGACGCCAGCCCCGTCTGGGAGAGGTCGCCCTTGGTGACCTGCGGGTCGGCGGCGTGGTTCACCGCGAGCGTGAAGATCGACAGCGTGCCGTCGCGGTTGTCGACCAGCTCGACCATGCGCGACTGCTGGCCCCAGTCGATGCAGCTGGGCGTGTTGATCTCCCAGAAGCCGCCCTTGATCGCCGTCGAGGTCTGCGGGTGGGGCACGACGGTGTTGGCGTGGGTGTGGCCGTTGCACCAGGCCACCACGTTGGGGAAGCGCAGCAGCAGCGCCACCAGCTCGGCGCCCGTGTAGAGCTTGGTGGTGTCGCCCGGCGCGGCCGCCGTGTTCTCCATCGTCCAGCTCGTGTGGTGGCTGAGGATGATGAGCAGCTGGTCGTCGACGCTCTGCTCGACGACCTGGCCCGACGCGTCGAGGTAGCGCGACGACGAGCGGATGAGCTGCTGCTCGAGCCAGTCCCACTGCGGCTGGGGGATCGAGCCGTCGGCGCCGTAGAAGGCGTTGTTGGTGTCGAGGGCGATGAAGCGGACCGCCGGCCCGACCTGCCAGGTCCAGAAGCCGTCGCCCGTGGTGCGCGACTCCTCGGTGAAGCCGTGCCCCTTGGGGCCGACCCGGTCGCCCAGGTTGAAGTGGGCCTCGATGATCTCCTTGCGGGTGAAGCCCTTGCGGTTCGGGTCGGGGGTCACCTGGCGCACGCCCGGCTCGGTGGCGAGCGAGCCGATCAGCTGGCCCAGCTGCGCCTCCGACGCGGGATCGCCCGGGTTCGCCGCGGCGGCGAGGAACGCCGCCGTGTCGGGCGGGGGCGTGGCCACCTTCGAGGTGCCGACCGCCAGCTGCTGGTAGGGCTCGACGTAGGGGCCGAGGGTGCCCATCCACACCGTGTCGTGGTTGCCGAGCACGCTGAGCCACGGCATCTTCAGCCCGGCCGAGCGCACCTCGTTGGTGACGGCCGCGTCGAGCATGCCGGGCACCGCGGGGTAGCCGTGCTGGCCCCAGATGTCGGCGGTCGGGTCCTCGGGGTGCCACGCGTAGGTGCACTCCGGCCACGCCTGCACACCCTCGTAGGTCGCCTCCTTGCCGCTGTTGGCGACGACGTTCTGACCCGACAGCACCGCGAGGTACCAGTCGAGCTCGGTCGTGGCGTGGGAGTCGGCGAGGTCGCCGGTGATCACGCTGACGGCGCACGGCGCCCCGGTGACCACGCTGCGGTCGAGGCCGTTGACGGCGTTCACCATCTCCGCGAGCACGTGCACCGTGAGCGTCTCCTGGGCCCGCTCGGCGCTCTGGTTCTGGTTGATGGCGAAGCTCCAGTCGGCCCGCGACGGGGTCTGGGCGTCGACCACGTGGGTGTCGCTCAACTGCCCGAAGTACAGGATCGAGCGGCGGGCCTTGCCCCGCTCGGGGTCGGCGGTGACGCCGAGCTCGTCGCGCAGGATGAACGGCTCGCCCGGCCCCCACACCAGGCCGCGGTAGCCGGTGCCGGCGGCCAGGGCGATGGTGGCGTCGAGCGTGGTGCGCCGGTCGCCTCCCCCGCCGCCGCTCGAGCCGGTGCCCACCGTGGTGCCGCTGCTCCCACCGCTGCTCGACGAGGTGCACGCGTTGGCGAGCGCCCAGAGCGGGATGGTGGTGCCGGCGGCGGCGGTGACCACCTTGATGAAGTCACGTCTCGACATGGCCATTACCGAGAAGCTAACCGGGGAACCTCCGCCGATCGTGACATCCGGCACGGCGCAGGCCGGGCGTGCGCGACGCCTGGATCGGTGTGCTCCCGAGGTCCTGACCGGGGGTCAGGCGATCAGCTGGTCGCCCGGCGCGGTGTGCGCCGGCGGGACCGGCAGCGACGCGTCGGTCGTCACCGACGGCCGACGGCCTCGACCGCCGGTCAGCTTCCTCCGACCGCGCTTCACCAGCTGGCGGTGCAGGCCGTCACGGACCACGTCGAGGATGGACTCGGCGAACGTGAAGCGGAGGTAGCGGACGTCGGCCGCCGTCAGGCCGTGACCCCGCAGGAGCCCCCGGGCCATCGCCGGCAGGGTCCGCACCACCGAGGACTGGACGTGCAGCACCTCGCTGCCGGGTGCGTAGGTCACGAACCCCGCCTCGACGAAGTTGCAGTCGCCGCCCACGAGCGTCTTGTCGACGTTGGCCCAGAAGCGCGGGTTGGCCTCGATGAAGTGGAGCTCGCCGTCGAGGGTCTCCCGGACGTCGAAGTTGATGACGCCGTCGTACCCCGTGCTCCCGACGATCCTGCTGGCGAGCTCGAGGATCCGGTCGTCCCGGTGCGTGATGAACGCGCCGTCCTCGTAGTGGTAGACGACCGAGACCTTGGGAGCCCCGTCCTGGCAGATGAGCGAGATGCACAGGTCGCGGCCCTCCAGGAACTCCTGGAGCAGGATCGGCGCGTAGGTGACCTCCGCGCAGCTCGCACGGTCCACCCGCATGACCCCGGCCCCGGACTCCGACGAGAGAGGCTTGGCGATGAGCTCGACGTCGGTCTGCTCGAGGAAGCTCCGGAGCTCGTCCGCGCTCTCCACCATCCAGGTGCGGGGGTGCCGGACGCCGACGGTGTGGCAGACCGAGGCGAAGCTCCACTTGTCGTTGAGGACGTCGAAGGTGGTCGGCTCGGGCAGCGGGTAGAGCCCGTCGAAGTGGTGGGCGTTGCGGACCAGGAACCGGGTGGCCCCGCTGTCGCCGGGCACCATCCGCTCGACGCCGTTCTCGCGCATGATCGCCCGCAGGCGCGGGATCGCCTCGGGGTCGGACAGCGGCACCGGTAGCTCGACGTAGGAGCACAACCGGGAGTGCCGGAAGCGCCTCGGATCGTTCTTCGGGTCGCCCGGGACCCCGACGACGATGGGGCGGGCCCCGTCGGCGGCGGCGCAGCGCATGACCTTGTACGCCAGGGCGTACGAGGTCGCGAGGACCATCATCGGTGGTGTCGACCGTCGTCGGTCGTCCTTGCCCATACCTCCCTCTCGGCATCTCGGCGCCGATCTTGAGGGTTCCGACGCCAGATGGGCCGAACGGCACACGCCGCCCCGACCGGCGGGCAGGAGGCGCCCGGACCGGGGGGGTCGGGGCCGCGCCGTCGGTAGCGTGCTCGCCCATGGCCAACCGCCTCGCGACCGAGACCAGCCCGTACCTGCGCCAGCACGCCGACAACCCGGTCGACTGGTACCCGTGGAGCGACGAGGCGTGGGCCGAGGCCCGACGCCGCGACGTGCCGGTGCTGGTGTCGGTCGGCTACTCGTCGTGCCACTGGTGCCACGTGATGGCCCACGAGTCGTTCGAGGACGACCAGGTCGGCGCCCTGGTCAACGAGCTGTTCGTGAGCATCAAGGTCGACCGCGAGGAGCGCCCCGACGTCGACGCCGTCTACATGGACGCCGTGCAGGCCATGACCGGGTCGGGCGGCTGGCCGATGACCGTGTTCTGCCTGCCCGACGGGCGGCCGTTCTTCGCCGGCACCTACTTCCCGAAGACGAGCCGCGGCAACCACCTCGGCTTCGCCGAGCTGTGCCAGCGCATCGACGAGCTGTGGCGCACCCGGCGCGACGAGCTGGTCGACCAGGCCGCCCAGGTCACCGAGGCCATCGCCACCGGCGAGCAGCTCGTGCCCGCCACCGAGCCGCCGGGGGCGGAGGTGCTCACCGCCGCGGTCAACGCCCTCCTCCCCCAGGTCGACCAGCGCGACGGCGGGTTCGGGCGGGCGCCCAAGTTCCCGCAGACGATGTCGATCGACACGCTGCTGCGCCACCACCGCCGCACCGGTGACCAGGCCGCCCTCGACGCCGCGCTGCTCTCGCTCGACGCCATGGCCGCCGGCGGCATCTACGACCACCTCGGCGGCGGCTTCGCCCGCTACGCCACCGACACCCGGTGGCTCGTGCCGCACTTCGAGAAGATGCTCTACGACCAGGCCCTGCTGGCCCGGGTGTACCTCCACGCGTGGCAGCTCACCGGCGAGCCCCGGTTCCGCCAGACGCTCGACGAGACCATCGCCTACGTGCTGCGCGACATGCGCCACCCGCTCGGCGGCTTCTTCTCGGCCGAGGACGCCGACAGCGAGGGCGAGGAGGGCAGGTTCTACGTCTGGTCGCTCGACGAGGTGCGCGAGGTGGCGGGCGCCGACGCCGACGCCGCCGTCGAGTGGTACGGCGTCACCGCCGGCGGCAACTGGGAGGGCACCAACATCCTCGAGCGGCCGGTGCGGGGCGACCTGGCCCGCCCCGAGGCGGTCGAGCGGGCCCGGGTGGCGCTGCTCGAGCGACGGGGCACCCGGGTGCGGCCGGGGCTCGACGACAAGGTGCTCACCGAGTGGAACGCCCTGTTCCTGGCCACCCTGGCCGAGGCGGCCGCGGCCACCGGCGACGACGGGTGGCGGGCGGCGGCGGTGGCCAACGCCGAGTTCCTGTGCGCCCACCTGCGGCGGGCCGACGGCCGGTGGCTGCGCACCTGGCAGGGGCCGGTCGACGCCGGGCCCGAGGCCGGCGAGGCCAAGATCCTCGCCTACGCCGCCGACCACGGGGCCCTCGTCGAGGCCTTCGTGCGCATGGCCGAGCTGACCGGCGAGGCCCGCTGGCTCGACGAGGCCCGCACCACCGCCGACGCCCTCGTCGAGCTGTTCTGGGACGACGAGGCCGGCGGCGTGTTCACCACCGGCTCCGACGCCGAGGCGCTGGTGACCCGCCCCAAGGAGCTCATGGACAACGCCGTGCCGTCGGGCAACAGCCTGGCGGCGGTTGGCCTGCTGCGGCTCGGAGCGCTCACCGGCGACGAGGCGATGCGCGAGCGCGCCGAGGCCGTCGTCAGGCTGCTCGGCGAGCCCGCCTCCCGCGTGCCGATGGCGTTCGGCAACCTGCTGTGGGCCACCGAGCTGCTCGTGCTCGGCACCACCGAGGTGGTGGTCACCGGCGATCGCCCCGACCTCCTCGACGAGGTCCGCCGCCACTGGCTCCCCCTCGCCGTCACCGCCTGGGGCGAGCGCACCGGCTCACCCCTGTGGGAGGGGCGCGACGAGGTCGGCGCCGACGGCCGCGCCTACGTGTGCCGGGGCTACGTGTGCGGCATGCCCGCCACCGACGTCGCCACCCTCACCACCCAGCTCCAGGCCTGACCCGCGTCGACGGTGCCGGCTACCAGCGGCCGCGGTGGACGACGTCGTCGAGGGGACGGCGGGGGCGCTGGGCGCTGAGGCTGCGGCGGTCGGCGTCGGGCCGGGCGTAGCCGAGGGCGATGGTGCCGACCGGGCGGCGTTCGGCGGGGATGCCGAGCGCCGCCTTCACCGCGGGCTCGTGCTCGAACTGGCCGAAGAAGAGGGCGCCCAGCCCCTCGTCGACGGCGGCGAGCAGGGCCACCATCGCCGCGAACGCGGTGTCGACGTACCAGTAGGGCACCGGCCACGAGTCGATCCCCTCGCCCAGCCCGGTGCGGGCCTTGTCGGGCTCGGCGTAGCGCTCGACGTAGGCGTCGGGATCGGCCACCGGGACGATGAGCACCGGCGCGTCGATCAGACCCGGCCACGGGAAGTCGGCCCGGCGCCCGGCGGGCAACGACGCGTCCCAGTAGCGCGCCGTCTCCTCGGGCCCGGCGAGCACCACCAGGTCGAGGCCCTGGGTGTTGCCGGCGGCCGGCACCCGCCGGGCGAGGTCGAGCACGCGGTCGAGCACCTCGGGCGGCACCGGGCGCGCCTCGAACGACCGCACCATGCGGCGGGAGCGGACGACGTCGGCGAAGTCCATCGTCGGGGTGGGTGGCCTGCTCGGCGGGCGGTGCCCGATCCGCGCAGGCCGGGCGGGGCGGCCCTAGCGGAGCTTGGCCAGGTCCTCGGCCATCGCCCAGCCGAAGGCGACGAGCGAGTCGCCGCGGGCCGAGTCGACGTCGTCGAAGAAGGCGGCCACGGCCGGGTCGATCTTCTCGGGCTCGAGCGACTCGTGGTCGAGGGCGAGCGGGAAGGTTCCGTCGCCGGTGGCCACGAAGGTCTTGTCGTCGTAGGCCGAGGTGTCGATGCCGAAGCGCTTGGCCAGGCGGCGGCCCCACGCCCGCTCCTCGCCCGTGGCCTTGTGGTCGGGGCGGGGGACGATGTCGCCGAGGGTCTTGAACGCCTCGTAGCCGCTGGCCCCGGCGAAGCGGGTGCCGACGAGGACGTCCTCGTCGGGGAACGCCAGCACGGCCCGGCGGAACTGGTCGAGCATGAGCGCCCGCAGCACCGAGTTGCGCTTGGAGGTGCGCTTCACCGACGCGAGGCCGATGAGCACGCTGGGCGTGCCACCGATGCGCTCGAGGGTGCAGAACGAGAAGCCCTTCAGGCCGCTCTCACGGGCCAGGGAGACCAGCACCCAGGCTTCGGCCTGCTTCGACAGCAGCCCGGCCTCGAACCGGCTGGGCCCCTCGGCGCAGATGTCGGCCATCTCCGCCAGCTCCGCGTCGCTGAGCTGCGTGCAGTCCTTGGTGGTGACCTCGATAGCCTTGTTCCTGAACAGCCCCTCTGGGTTCAAAACGGAACACAAGTCCAGCCGTTGGGGCGTTCCGGTGCAACTCCGGGCCTCTAGGGTCTCCGCCCGTGGGGATCGTGCTCACCATCGTCGCCGCCCTCGTGCTCGGGGGGCTCTGGGTCGTGCTGCTGCGCCGGAGGCCCCGCCGGAGCGGCGTGGCGGGGGCACCGAAGGACGTCGACAAGGTGCTCGGCGAGTACCGCAAGGCCCAGTGGCAGCAGGTCGCGGTCGACGCCCCGGGCGTCCTGGCCCGGCCCAGCGACGGCGGCGACAAGGCGTGGCGGCCCCGGCTCGAGCTCGCCCTCGGCCACTCGCTGGTCGAGCTCGACAACTACGAGCAGGCGATCCCCCACCTCGAGCGGGGCCTGCTCCTGCAGTCGGCGGTGCGCCGCAGCCAGACCGGCTCCGACGTGCCCGAGACCGCCGACGCCACCTTCCGGCACCTGCTCGGGTGGTCGTACGCGCAGACCGGCCGCACCGCGCAGGCCCGGCGCGAGTACCGCCGAGTCCTCGAGACCCCGGGCCTCGGCGACGACGTGCGCCGTCGCGTCGAAGCGGGCCTGGCCGCCCTCGACGGCTGAGAACCCTCTAGGCGGCGACGGCGGACGGGCCGAGCAGCACGCGCAGCTCCGCCATCAGGCCGGTGGTGGCCTCGACGTTGAAGTTGTCGGGCAGTCGCAGCACCTGGCGGTCGCCGACGTGCAGGAACACCTGCGACTCGCCGGGGTGCTCGGAGAGGAGGTGCTTGAGCTGGGCGAGCAGGGTGTCGGAGAGCGCCGCCGGGCTGAGGTTGACGTGCAGCGGCGGGGCGCCGTCGGTGACCGGCTCGAAGCGCTCGAGCTCGGTGGCCATCAGCTTGGGCTGGTCGTCGCGGGTGTCGACCCGGCCCTTCACGATGACGACGGCGTCGTCCTCGAGCAGGTGGCCGTAGAGCTGCATGGTCTTCGGGAACACCATGATCTCGACCGACGACTGGAGGTCCTCCAGCACGAAGACGGCCATGAGGTCGCCCTTCTTGGTCCACTTGCGCTGCAGCCCGGTGACGAGGCCGCCGATCACCCGCACGGCGGACTCCTCGACGCCCTCGAGCTCGGCGATCGTGCACTCGGTGCGGCGCCGCAGCGACGCCTCTGCCCCCATCAGCGGGTGGTCGGAGACGTAGAGCCCGAGCATCTCCTTCTCGAACGCCAGGCGCTGGCGCTTGTCGAAGTCGTCGTCGGGGATGACGTAGCGGGTGCCGGAGACGGCGCCGGCCTGCTGGCCCTCGTCGGCCATCGAGAAGAGGTCGAACTGGCCCTCGGCCTCCTTGCGGCGGCGGGCGACGGTCTCGTCGATGATCTTGTCGTAGAAGCCGAGCAGGCCCTTGCGGCTGTAGCCGAGGGCGTCGAACCCGCCGGCCTTGATGAGCGACTCGATGGTGCGCTTGTTCAGCACGCTCGTGTCGACCCGGTCGCAGAAGTCGTAGAAGTCGAGGAACGGGCCGTTGGCCTCGCGCTCGGCGAGGATCAGCGACACCAGGCCCTCGCCCACGTTGCGCACCGCCGACATGCCGAAGGCGATGGCTCGCTTGCCGTCCGGGCCGTCGACGCCGACGAAGTCGCTCTCGGAGACGTTGACGTCGGGGACGAGCACCTCGATGCCCATCTGGCGGCACTCGTTGAGGTAGATCGCCGCCTTGTCGAGGTTGGTCTTGACGCTCGTGAGGAGGGCGGCGAGGTACTCGACCGGGTAGTGGGCCTTGAGGAACGCGGTC
>CAMFLJ010000105.1 GCA_945957335.1 uncultured Actinomycetes bacterium
GGTGAGGATCCAGCGGGCCTGGACGCCACCAGGGGTCTCGTCGCCCTCGAGGGCGGCGAAGAGCGCATCGGCGTCGGCGGGCAGCGCCTCGTGCACGGAGTCCTGGTGGACCATGAGGTCGCGCACCAGGCCGGCGACCTCGGCGAGCTCACGGCCGGCGGCGATGGCCTCGAGCCCGGCGTTGGCGTCGGCGAGCAGGCGGTCGTGGCTGTGGCGGCGCGACACGTTGCGGGTGGTGACGAGCACGCCCTTCACGTCGGGGTGGTCGAGCATGTTGCGCGCCGTGCACTCGATGACCTCGTAGTGGCCCTCGTTGTGGCGCATCCGCAGCTGGCAGTCGAACTCCTGGCCCGGGTGCTCGAGCACCCGGCGCTCCATGTCCTCGTAGATCGGGAGGTCCTCGGGGTGGATGACGTCGAACGGCGTGATGCCGGTGAGGTCGTCGTAGCCCAGGGTGGGCGCGTCGTCGGCCTTGCTCGACATCACGCTGCCGTCTGCGGCCAGCACCGAGATCGTGCACGCGCTGTACCGAAGCAGCGCGTCCAGGAACCGAGTCGACTCGGAGTCCATCAGCCGTGTCCGCCCTTCTGCCGTTCCCGACCGTTCGCCGTGCAACCTATCACCACGCAGAGTAGTTCCTCCAGCACTCCGTGCGGAACCAGGTGTCTAGACGAAGGTGGCCACGACCTCAACGGGTGGGCGGGCGACGGCCGCCCGGTCGGAGGTCTCGAGCAGCGGGCGCTGCATGAGCTCGGGGTGCTCGACGAGCACGTCGACCACGGCCTCGGCCTCCGTGTACCCCTTGGGGTCGAGGCCCAGGGCCTTGAACTTGTCGTCGTGGCGGACGAGGTCGGCCACCGGCCCGTCGAGGTGGCCCACGATGCGCTCGAGGTCGGCCCGCGACGGCGGCTCCTTCAGGTAGAGCACCGTGTCGAACTCGACGCCGGACTCCTCGAGCGCCTGCAGGGCGCGGCGCGAGTTCGAGCACTTCGGGTTGTGGAAGATCGTCAGGTCGGCCATGGCCGGATGCTACGCAGGCGCCCACCCGAGCGACACCGGGCCATCCGAGCGGGTGCGGCGCAGTCCGGCGGCCTTCAGCCGGCGCACCAGCACGCGGGCGTCGACCGCCTCGGCACCCAGGCGGATGGCCTCGAGCCGGTAGTCGTCGGGCACGTCGTAGTGGTCGCCCTGGAACGCCCGCCGGGGGATGCCCAGCCGCTGGGCGAACTCGTGCAGCTCGTCGTAGCTGTGGTCGCTCACCAGGTGGGCCCACTTGCGGCCCTTCCAGTGCCAGATCGCCTGGTCGACGAGGACGGCCATGACCCGACGCTACCGGCCGACCCGGCCCTACCCTCGCCCCGGATGGGCCCCGACCGCCACGACCCGAGCGGCAGCGCGCCGCCGGCCACCAACCTGCCGCGGCGCGAGCGGCTCCGGCTGGTGCTCGAGTGCGACGGCGCGGCGTGCGTGTGGTGCCGGCGACCGATCGAGACCGACCTGGTCCGGGCCACCACCGAGCACGTCGTGCCCCGGATCAAGGGCGGCCCCTCCTGGCTCGAGAACGAGGTCGCGGCGTGCGCCCGCTGCAACCGCGAGCGCGGCCACCGCACGCCCGCCGACTGGATCGACGAGTGCCAGCGGCGCGGCTGGCAGCCCGACGTCGACGCCGTGGTCCGGGCCCTCCGCTCGCTCCAGGCGGCCATCGCCGAGCGGGGCGGGCAGCGCCGGGCCCGCCCCTACGTGGCCACCCAGCTCCGCCGCCTCGATCGCCGGTGATCGACGAAGATGGGCCGATGACGCCATCCGCCGACGGGCTCACCACCAAGGACGGGGTGCGGGCGGCGCGGGTGCTGGGGCACCTGGCGCTCTACTACCGGCCCGGCACCGAGGAGGCAGCCCGCACGCTGCTCACCGACCTCGGGTGCGAGCTGATCGACAACGGGCCCCGGCCGGGCGAGGACGGCTTCGCCAGCGCCGTGCTCGACATGGCCACCGCCGACCACCACGACGGCGTGATCTACGTGGCGCAGATGGGCGACGCCCAGTGGGCGCTCGAGCAGCAGGTCGACGCGCTCATGGCCACCGACGAGGGCCGGGCCCTGGCCGAGCGGGTGGCCGAGTGGCCGGAGTCCGCTCCCCACGCCGGCATCGTCTACGACTCGCTCGACGAGCTCGAGGCCGCGCTGGTGCGCCTCGACGAGCACACCGCGCCGGGTGGCCCGCTCGAGGGCCACGTGCGGGTCGTGCGCTTCCGCGCCCGCCCCGGCCTCGACCCCGACGTCGACGCCCGCATGGCCGCCTCGCCGGTGTTCAGCGACGACGACCGCCCCGCCTTCGGCGACCACATCGTCCAGTGCTTCGTGCACACCGACCTGTTCGGGTCGCTCACCTCGGCCCGGGTCATCGAGCTCGACTTCGCCTTCCCCCCGTTCTACGAGCGGGTCCCCACCTTCGGCCGCTGAGCGCAGCACTCGGATCGGCCACGAGGGGCACGAGGGCCACGACGACCGAAACGGTCGCCCTCGCCCTCACGGGCGGGGTCACGGTCAGGGCACGGGGAGGAGCAGCTCCGCCGGCAGAACCCAGGGCTCGCGACCGAGGGCGTCGGGGTCGAAGCGGGTGAGCAGGTCGGCGGGGGTGACCGCCTCGCCCGGCTCGCACAGGTCGAGCGAGGCGCCGAACCACGAGAGCACGTCGGCCGGCGAGCGGCCGAGGGCCACCTGGTCGGTGAGCGTGACCGAGCCGTGGCGCTTGGCCAGGCGCTCGCCGTCGGGGCCGAGCACGAGCGGAACGTGGGCGTGAGCGGGCACGTCGAGGCCGAGCAGGCGGGCCACCAGGACCTGGCGGGGCGTGGTGTCGAGCAGGTCGTCGCCCCGCACGACCTCGCCGATGCCGTCGTCGTTGTCGTCGACCACCACCACCAGGTTGTAGGCGGGAGCGCCGTCGGCCCGGCGCACCACGAAGTCGTCGACCGCGCCGGTGCACTCCCCCGCCACCCGGTCGACGAAGGTGACGACCTCGCCCGCGGCCCGCAGGCGCAGCGAGGGGCGACGGCCGGCCGCCTCGCGCTCGGCCCTCTCGGCGGCCGTCAGGTCGCGGCAGGTGCCCGGGTAGGCACCGGCGGGCAGGGGCCCGTGAGGGGCCGAGACCGCCGCCTCGACCTCGGCCAGGATCTCGCGCCGGGTGCAGTAGCAGGGGTAGGTGAGGCCGTCGACCACCAGCCGCTCGACCGCGGCGTCGTGGGCGGGGCGCCGCTCCGACTGCCGCAGCACCGGGCCGTCATGGTCGAGGCCGAGTGCGGCCAGGTCGGCGATGGCGGACGCTTCGTGCTCGGCGCGCGACGCCACCGCGTCGAGGTCCTCGATCCGCAGCAGGAAGCGGCTGCCGTCGTGGCGGGCGAAGAGCCACGCCAGCAGCGCGGTGCGCAGGTTGCCGAGGTGCAGCGGCCCGGTGGGGCTGGGGGCGAAGCGGCCGTCGGGCACGGTGGTGGGCCGGACCGGGAAGCGCCCTAGAGGCGGGCGCTGATCTCGTCCCAGAGCGCGGCGTAGGAGCGGGCGGCGCGGCTGCCGGGCGAGAAGGCGGTGACGGGCTGGCGGTGCACGCCCATCCGTTCGACGTCGGTGACGGCGGGGATGAGCTCGTCGAGGAGGTCGGGCCGGGCGGCGCGCAGCTCGACCAGCAGCTCGCGGTGCAGGCGCTTGCGGCGGTCGACCATCGAGAAGAAGCCGATGACGTCGAGATCCTTCACGACCTCCGGGTTCTCCTCGACGAAGCGGTCGAGCTGCTCGAACGTGCGGATCGACAGCGTCGTCGGGATCACGGGCACGAGCAGGGCGTCGGCGGCGCGGAACACGCTCTCCGACGCCAGCGAGATGCTCGGCGGGCAGTCGAGGAAGACGAGGTCGTACTCCTTGGCGACGCTGCGCAGCACCCGGCGCAACGTGGCGAGCGGCTTCTTCGAGCCCTCGATCATGAGGTCGAGGTTGCGCATCGAGAAGTCGGCGGGGACGACGTCGAGGTTGTCGTAGTCGCTGGCCTTGATGACCTCGTCGAGGTCGCGGCGGCCCGACACGATGGCCTTGCCGCCGCCCTTCACCTTGGGCCGGATGCGGAAGTAGAAGGTGGCCGCGCCCTGCGGGTCGAGATCCCACACCAGCACCCTGTTGCCGCGCGACGCCGCCTCGTAGGCGAGGTTCACCGCGGTGGCGGTCTTCCCGACGCCGCCCTTGATGTTGTAGGTGGCGAGGACCTTCACGAGAGCTCCTCGGCGTCCTCGGACAGCCGCTCGTAGGCCTTGGTGACGGTGTGGCTGTCGAAGGCGGCGAAGCGCTGGGCGAACTCGACCCGTGCGGCCGCGCCCCGGGCGTGCACCCCTTCGATGACCGCGCCGAGAGCGAGCAGGGTGGCCGCGGGCGCGCCCCGCTCGACGAGCTGCACGGCCATGTCCTCGAGAGCGTGGGCCTGGACCTCGGTGTCCTGGAACGTGCCGAGGGTGTCCTGCAGGGCCTTCAGGGGCTTGACCGCGGTGGCCACGTCGGAGGCCGGGAACAGCGAGCCGAAGCACTCGAGCAGGTAGCGCAGGCGTTTGGCGTCCTTGCGGAGGTCGTGGAGAGCGACGGGCTCGGAGCCGTCGTCGATCGTGCGGCCGTCGCGGACGAGGCGGGTGTGGGCCTTGTGGATGCGCTCGGCGGCCACGACCACGGCGGGTCGCAGCGAGTCGGGGGCGTCGGAGCCGGGCTCGCCGCCGTCGTCGGCCGGCCAGGCGCCGTCGCCGGCGAGGAACTCGGCCCAGTCGCGCCCGAGCTGGGCCCGGCGCATCGAGCGCAGGTCGGCCACCAGCTGGCCGTGGCACTCGCGCTGGCGCTCGACCAGCAGCTCGCGCAGCGGCTCGAGGGCGGCGGCCCGCTCGGCGGGCACCGAGGCGAGCAGGCCCGGGTAGTCGAGCAGGTGGACGTCGGCGTCGCGCTGGGGCGTGGTGATGTCGCCGAGCCACTTGAAGCCGGCGCGGAACTCGTCGCGGCGCTCGGGCGGCAGCACCTTGCGGCCCTCCTGCAGCACCGAGCGGGTGCGGCGCACCGCCACCCGGAAGTCGTGGAGGAACTCGGAGTCGGTGTCGGCGATGGTGCCGGCGAAGTTGGCCGTCATCGTGTCGGTGAGCGCGCGCAGCACGGTGCGCCACGCCTCGGCGGCGGGGGCGGTGGGGTGCAGGGCGAGGCGCAGCTTCGAGGGCAGGAACGCCGGGGCGCCCGAGGCGGCGCGGGCCGCGGCGGCCACCGAGCCGGTGAACGGCTCGAGCACCAGGGCCGCCCGCAGGCGCTTCTCGAGGCGGTCTGCCTCGCGGCCGTAGCCGCGCAGCTCGTGCAGCTCGACCAGCATCGGGAGGTCGTCGCCGTTGCGCAGCACCGACGTGTCGACGACCACGCGGGCCGTGGTCTTCTCCTCGCGGTCGAGGGCGGCGAGCACGGTGAGGCGGGTGGTGATGGTGGGGCCGGGCACGAGCGCCCGCATCTCCATGAGCCCGGCCAGCCGGTCGGCCGCGGGCCACGCCGGCAGGTCGGCGACGAAGCGCGGCGCCTCGGGGAGGGCGAGCTGGTGGGTGGCCACCGTGCGGCCGTCCTCGGTCCAGACGAGCGACGCCGAGCCGCTGCCGTCGACCGGGTGGCGCAGCTCGAGCACGACGCCGGCGGCGTCGAGGCGGCCGTCGGCGGTGTCGAGGAAGGTGCGCTCGACCACGGTGGAGCTGGCCGCCCGCAGCGACAGCTCGTCGGCCAGGCGCACGAGCACGGCCGCAGGGTCGTCGGTGGGCGTCACGACGAAGCGTCGGACCTCGCTCACCTCACTGCCTCCCTGGGTCGCCGGACCCGGGCGACGTTAGTTGGGCGTGGCGGTGGGGGTGTCCGGCAGGGCCCGGGGCGGGCGGGGGATGAACGGGCTGGTGCGGCGCACGTAGTCCTCGTAGCCGGGGCGGCGCTTCGCCATCGACTTCTCGAGCAGGGTCACGCCCGACACCCGCCGCAGCAGGGTGGTCATCACGACCGGTCCGACGACCGCGGCCCACGCCCACCCGCCGGCGCCGGCGGCCACCAGGAAGATGCCCCACCAGACGCAGGCGTCGCCGAAGTAGTTGGGGTGGCGGGTGTAGCGCCACAGGCCCTTGTCCATGACCTGGCCCTTGGAGGCGGGGTCGGCCTTGAAGCGGGTGAGCTGGGCGTCGCCGACCGACTCGAACACGAAGCCGAGCAGCCACACGGCGATGCCGGCGACCAGCAGGACCGCCCACCCGGTGGCCCGGCCGTCGATGCCGCTGCCGAGCTGGAGCGGCAGCGAGACGACCCACATCAGCACGCCCTGCGTGGCGAAGACGGTGAAGAGGCTGATCAGCCAGAAGCGGTCGCCGTGCTTCTCGCGCATCTCGACGTAGCGGAAGTCCTCGCCGTGTCCCCGGTTACGGGTGAAGAGGTGGACGCCGAGCCGGAGGCCCCACACCGTGACGGCGGCGACGAGCACCGTGACTCGCAGCGCGTCGCCCCGGCCGGTGAGACCGGCCACCCAGCCGACGACGACGAAGCCGATCGGCCACACGGGGTCGATGATCGAGGCGTTCCTCAACGGCAGGCTCACCAGCCACGTGGCCACCATCACCACGGCGACGGCGAGCGCCGACCACCCCATCACGGTCCAGTCCATGTCGGACCCAACCCTTCCCTGCTCGCGCCGATTCCGTCGGGTCGGGCGGGCGATCCGCGTCGGGCCCGGGTGCGGCCGACCGGACGGGGCTCAGGTGTGGTCGCGGTGGGCGCGCTCGGAGATGATCCAGGCGAGGAACTCGCGGTCGGGGTGCTGGAGCACGACCCGCCACGGGTCGTCGAGCTTGGTCTCGATGACCAGCACCTCGTCATCGGTGTACACCGACCAGAGCTGGCGGACGCCCTTGCGGCCCTTGGTCGTGAAGTGCCCGGTGGCCATGCGGCCGGGCACGTAGCCCCCGCCGACGCGCCAGCCCAGGGTGGACAGGGCGTCGTCGCGGGAGGCCACCCACGCGCCGATGACCTGGTCCATCGGCACCTCGAGGTGGCTCTTCAGGGCCCAGATGCGGTCCCATCCCGAGAGGTCGACGTCGACCCGGTCGTCGTGCACGAAGACGTTCACGGCCATGGGCTCAGGCTACGACGCCGCTCCCCCACCCCACCCGGGTCCTCCGTCACCCCGTGGCTCGATCGCGGCCCCTCCAGGGGCGCGAATCGAGCCAGGCACACCCGGCTGTGGCTCGAATCCGGCCCCTCCAGGGGCGCGAATCGAGCCACGGGGTCAGGGGAGGGCGTCGGAGTGGATGATCACCAGGCGCTCCTCGGTCATCTCGCGGGCGGCCCACGCCGGGCCCTCGCGGGTGTTGCCCGAGTCGCGCACGCCGCCGTAGGGCATCTGGTCGGCCCGCCAGGTGGGCACCTCGTTGACGGTGACGCCGCCGAAGTCGAGGGTGCGGGCGGCCTTCATGGCGACGTCGAGATCGGCGGTGAAGATGCCGGCCTGGAGGCCGTAGCGGGTGTCGTTGGCCAGGCGCAGCGCCTCGTCGAGGTCGTCGTACACCTGCACGCCGACGAGCGGGCCGAACACCTCGGTGCGACACACCTCCATGTCGGGGGTGACGTCGGCCAGCACGGTCGGGCGCAGCACGCCGTCGTCTCCCACCTGCCCGCCGACGACCACGTGGGCGCCGCCCTCGACGGCCTCGCCGATCCACGAGCTGACGCGCTCGGTCTCGCCGTGGTCGATGAGGGCGCTGACCTGGGTGGCGTTGTCGAGCGGGTCGCCCACCACGAGCCGCCCGAACCCCTCGCCGAGCCGGGCCACGAAGCCCTCAGCGATCGAGCGGTGGACGTACACCCGCTGCACCGAGATGCACGACTGCCCGGCGAAGGAGGTGCCGGCCACGGTGATCTTGTCGGCGGCGGCCTCCCAGTCGGCCGACGGCTCGACGATGACCGGGGCGTTGTTGCCCAGCTCGAGCCCGACCCGCTTGTGGGGGACGCGCTCGCGGATGCCCCACCCCACGGGGGGCGAGCCGGTGAAGGTGATCATCGCCACCTCGGGGTGCTCGACGAGGTGGTTGGCGGTCGAGCCCTTGCAGGTGACGACGTTGAGCCAGCCGTCGGGCAGGCCGCACTCGTCGACCAGCATCTGGGCCAGGGCGAGAGCCGACAGCGGGGTGGCCGACGCCGGCTTGAGCACGACCGGGCAGCCGGCGGCGATGGCCGGGCCGATCTTGTGCACCACCAGGTTCACCGGGAAGTTGAACGGCGAGATGGCACCGACCACGCCGATCGGGACCCGCAGGACGACGCCGAGCTTGTGGGCGCCGGCGGTCGACGCGTCCATCGGCACGGTCTCGCCGGTGAGGGTGCGGGCCACCGCGGCACTGAAGCGGAACGTGTCGCAGGCTCGGTCGATCTCACCCCTCGCGGTGGTGATCGGCTTGGCCGCCTCCTCGGCGATGCGGCGGGCGAACTCCTCTCGCCGCTCGGCCAGCCGCACCGCGGCGCGGTCGAGCACCTGGGCCCGCTCCCACGCGGCCAGCGGCTCACCGTCACGACGGGCCACCGCGGCGGCGACGGCGGCGTCGATGTGGGCCTCGGTGCCCACCGGCACGCAGCCGACGAGGTGGTCGTCGTAGGGCGATCGCACCTCGGCGACGTCGTCGGTGGTCACGAGCTCGGCGCCGATGCGCATGGGGGTCACGTCGGTCATGGCCGACATCTTCCCCGACGGCCCCCGATCCGGTACCCGTTGGCCGAAGATCGGTGGCCGGCTACTGATCGGGCAGCAGGAAGTACCGGTCGGTCAGCTCGACGGTGAGGTCCATCACCGGGTGGTCGACCCCCACCCGGTCGGCCTCGGCGGCCGCGGCGCTGACGTCCTTGGCCGCGATGGCGGCGAAGTGGCGGCTGGGGGCGAGCAACGCCGGGTCGGTGCGGGCCGGCAGAGGGCGGGCGCTGGGGCGGCTCATCGGGAACCAGAAGAAGTCGCGCAGGAGGTTGCTGTCGGTGGCCACCTGCTTCACCAGGTCGGGGCCGAAGCCCATCTCCTCGGCGAAGAGGAGGGCCTCGTGCACCGCCGCCATCATCATGAAGCTGAGGGCGTTCTTCACCAGCTTCAGCTGCATGCCCGCACCCACCGGGCCGCCGTGGATGGCGGTGACGGAGATGGCGTCGAGGCAGGGACGGATGCGCTCGAACGTGGCGTCGTCGGCTCCGGTCGTGGTGAGCAGCCCGCCGTTCGCTGCCGCGTCGGGGCCTCCGGCGATGCCGACGTCGACCACGGTGACGCCGCGCTCCGCGGCCCGTGCCGCGAGCTCCTGCACCGCGGCCGCCTCGACGGTGGAGCACACGCACGCCACCACGTCGCGGCCGGCGTCGGCCAGGCCTCCCGGCCCGAGCACGACCTGCTCGACCTGGGGCATGTCGATCACCACGACGAACACGACGTCGGCGCGCTCGGCCAGCGCGGCGGGGCTGTCGGCCCAACGGTCGACCAGCTCGGGTCGGTCGTCGAGCACCTCGCGCCTGGCGTCGTGCACGCCGGCCAGCATCCCGGCCCGGTCGAGGGTGGCGGCGATGCCGCCACCCATCATCCCGAGGCCCACGACCCCGGCCCGCGCCGCGTCAGCCATCGGTGCCGTCGCCGGGCTCGGCGAGCTCGGCCGTGACGGCCCGCACCACGCCCATGAAGTCTGTGCCCACGGGCAGGCCGGCGTAGGCGGTGAGCACGACGGCGAGCTCCTCGACCTGGGCCTCGTCGAGCTCGCCCTTGCGGAGGGCCGCGCCGAGGTGCAGGCGGAGGCTGCCGTCGCGACCGCCGAGGGCGAGGATCGTCATGATCACCAAGCGCTTCTCGCGATTGGTGAGCTCCTCCCGGTTCCACACGTCGCCGAAGCCGACGGCCCCGGCGAAGCGGCCCCACTCGCCCATGAACGGCGGTGCGGGCACGCCCATGGCGTTCTCCCAGCCGCGCTCGAAGCTCTCCTGGTCCAGCTCGACGCCCACGGCGCCTCCCCTCGTCGGTGTCGGTCAGTTCGCCAGCGACAGCGGCAGCGACTCCATGCCGCGCAGCACCAGCCGCCCGTTCCACGCCGGCTCGCCCGCGGCCTCGATGCCGGGGAAGCGGCGGATCAGGCCACCGATGGCCTCGCCGCCCTGGAGCCGGGCGAGCGACGCGCCCAGGCAGTGGTGGGTGCCGCTGCCGAACGAGAGGTGGCGGGCGGCGTCGGCCCGACGCAGGTCGAGGTCGTCGGCCGTGGGCCCGAAGGCGGCGGGGTCGTGGTTGGCGCTGCCGAGCGAGGTCAGCACGAACGAGCCGGCCGACACCTCCTGGCCCTGGATCTCGAGGTCGGTGAGGGTGATGCGCCGCGAGACCTGCACGGGCGAGTCGAACCGGAGCAGCTCGTCGACGGCGGTGGCCTCGAGCGTGGGGTCGTCGCGCCACGCCTCGAGCTGGTCGCGGTGGGTCAGCAGCGCCCAGGTGCCGTTGCCGATGAGGTTCACCGTCGTCTCGTGGCCGGCGATGTAGAGCACCATCACCTGGTCGAGCAGCTCGACGTCGGAGAGGACGTCGCCGTCCTCCTCGGCGCGGATCAGCGCGCTGAGCAGGTCGTCGGCGGGGTTGGCCCGCTTCCAGGCGATGACCTCGGTGAGGTGGCCGCGCATCTCCTCGCCGGCGGCGAGCGAGGCCCGCATCTCGTCGGGGCCGATGGTGAAGTCGAGGATCCGCACGAGCGTGTGCGACCACTCGCGCACCTGGTCGCGGTCGGCCTCGGGCATCCCCATCATCTCGGAGATCACCGTGAAGGGCAGCGGGAAGGCGAGGTCGGCGATGAGGTCCATCTCGCCCCGCTCGGCGGCGGCGTCGAGGTGCTCGTC
>CAMFLJ010000106.1 GCA_945957335.1 uncultured Actinomycetes bacterium
CCGCGACGCCCTCGAACGCTACGGCATCCTCGGCTTGTTCGTCAGCCAGTTCCAGCTGCCCGACGGCTGGGGCCGACCGCTTCCCCTCCCGACGGCGCACCAGGTGGCCTCGGTGGGCACCCACGACACCCCCACGTTCTCGGCGTGGTGGCGCGGCACCGACATCACGCTGCGCCACGAGCTCGGCATCCACGGCGAGGACCAGGCCACCGACGACGCCGGCCGCCGCGCCGGCGACCGGGCCGCCCTCGAGCAGGCACTCCGAGACGCCGGGGCCCTGGAGGGCGAGGCCGACGAGCGCTCGGTGCTCTCGGCGCTGCTCGCCGCCCTCGGTGGCAGCGACGCGGCCACCGTGCTCGTCTCCGTCGACGACCTCGTGCACGAGACCGACCCCCAGAACGTGCCGGGCACGGGGTCGGATCGCCCGAACTGGGTACGGAAGATGCCGTGCACCCTCACCGAACTGTTCGACGACCCCTCGACCGACGACCTGCTCCGGCGTCTCCAGGGGTCCAGACTCGGCGCCCACGCCCGGGCGACGGAGGAGCACCGATGACCACCATGACCTCGGACGACCTCTGGCTCTTCAACGAGGGCGCCCACACGCGCCTCTACGAGCACCTCGGCGCCCACCCGACGGTGGTCGACGGCGTGGCCGGCTGCCGCTTCGGCGTGTGGGCCCCCAACGCCCGCACCGTGTCGGTGATCGGCGACTTCAACGGCTGGAGCGGCGAGTCCGCCCCGCTGGACGGGAGCGACGCCGGCATCTGGACCGGGTTCGTGCCCGGCGTCGGCCAGGGAGACTGCTACAAGTACCGCATCGAGTCGCGGGCCAACGGCTACCGCGTCGACAAGGCCGACCCGTTGGCCTTCCGGGCCGAGATGCCGCCCCGCACGGCGTCGGTGGTGTGGGACCTCGACGGCTACGAGTGGGCCGACGGCGACTGGATGTCCACCCGCGGGGCCCGCAACGCGCTCGACGCTCCGATGTCGATCTACGAGCTGCACCCCGGATCGTGGCGTCACTTCCCGGGTGAGCCCCGGTCGCTCAACTACCGCGAGCTCGGCCCGGCGCTGGCCGAGTACGCCGTCGCCCAGGGCTTCACCCATGTCGAGCTGCTCCCGGTGATGGAGCACCCCTTCTACGGCTCCTGGGGCTACCAGACCACCGGCTACTTCGCCCCCACGTCGCGCTTCGGCACCCCGCAGGACTTCATGTTCCTCGTCGACACGCTCCACCGCGCCGGCGTGGGCGTGATCCTCGACTGGGTGCCCTCGCACTTCCCGACCGACGAGCACGGGCTGTCGTTCTTCGACGGCACCCACCTCTACGAGCACGCCGACCCGCGCAAGGGGCACCACCCCGACTGGAACAGCGCGATCTTCAACTACGACCGCTTCGAGGTGCGCAGCTTCCTGCTCTCGAGCGCCCACCTCTGGCTCGACCGCTACCACGTCGACGGCATCCGCGTGGACGCCGTCGCCTCGATGCTCTACCTCGACTACTCCCGCGAGGCCGGCGAGTGGATCCCGAACGAGCACGGCGGCAACGAGAACCTCGGCGCCCTGCGGTTCCTGAAGAAGCTCAACGAGACCGTCTACGCCGACTTCCCCGACACCCAGACCATCGCCGAGGAGTCGACCGCCTGGCCGATGGTGTCGCGCCCCACCGACATGGGCGGCCTGGGCTTCGGCATGAAGTGGGACATGGGCTGGATGCACGACACCCTGCGCTACCTCGAGCGCGAGCCGGTGCACCGCCGCTACCACCAGGGCGAGCTCACCTTCCGGATGGTCTACGCCTTCACCGAGAACTTCTGCCTGCCCCTCAGCCACGACGAGGTCGTGCACGGCAAGGGCTCGCTGCTCGCCAAGATGCCCGGCGACCACTGGCAGAAGATGGCGAACCTGCGGGCGCTCTACGGGTACCAGTTCGGCCAGCCGGGCAAGCAGCTGCTGTTCATGGGCGGCGAGCTGGCCCAGGAGACCGAGTGGGACCACGACGGCTCGCTGCCGTGGTGGCTGCTCGACCGCCCCGACCACCGGGGCATGCAGGCGTGGGTGGCGCACCTCAACCACCTCCACCGCAGCGAGCCGGCCCTGCACGAGCGCGACTTCACGCCCGACGGCTTCCAGTGGATCGACGCCTCCGACACCGGAGCGAGCGTGCTCTCGTGGCTGCGCCACCCGGCCCGCGACGACAAGGGCCGCCCCACCACCGAGGGCGCCCGCGAGGTGCTGGTGGTGTGCAACCTCACACCGGTTCCCCGCACCGACTACCGGGTCGGCGTGCCCCACGGCGGGCACTGGGCCGAGCTCGGCAACTCCGACGCGGTCGAGTTCGGCGGATCGGGCACCGGCAACCTCGGTGGGCTCGACGCCCGCCACGAGCCGGCCCACGGCCAGCCCTGGTCGCTGCCGCTCACCCTCCCGCCCCTGGGTGTCCTGTTCCTCGCGCCGAACTCCCGGTAGCCTGGACCGAATGGCCGGGACCCTCGAGCGAGCGCGCGCGGCCGTCAACGCCTCGCCCGAGCTCCGCCTCTGGGCCGAGCGGGGACGGTCGCTGCTGTACGGACCTCCCCACGACGCGCCCCTGCGGCACTCGGAGGTCTCGCCCTGGCGTCCCCCCGCGGCCCCCCAGAAGCGCATCTGGCAGACCGTGCTGGCCACGATCTCGGGGCTGCTCGGCGGCCTGATCATCGCCGCCTCGGCGCCGGTGTGGCGCCTGGCGCCGCCGTCGTGGCGCATCACCCTCCCGGGCGTGCCCCACCCCGGCACCACCGCCCAGTCCACCGTCCTCTTCCTGATCGGGCTGGTGCTGCTCGCCGCCGGCTGGCTGGGCCTGGTGCACCGCGCCGGGCGCGAGGGCAGCACCAAGAAGCGCCTGGTGATGGTCGGGCTCATCATCGCCATCTGGGCCGTGCCCGTCTCGCTCGGCCCGCCCCTGCTCTCCAACGACGTCTACAGCTACGCCGCCCAGGGCGAGATGGCGAGCCGCGGCGTCGACCCCAGCTCGATCGGCCCCGTCGGCATCGGCACCGGTCCCTTCGGTGGCGTCGGCCGCAACGACTGGGTGACCATGGCCGACCCGGTGTGGCGGGCCTCGCCGGCGCCGTACGGTCCCGTCGCCGTGGCCACCAGCCAGGCCGTCGTCACCGCCGCCGGCCACGACCCGGCCACCTCCATCTGGCTCTACCGCCTCGTCGTCATCGGCGGCGTGGCCATGGCCGGCGTGGGCATCGTCCTGATCGCCTCCCGCAGCCGGGTGAACCCGGCGGTGGCCCTGGCCCTCGGCCTCGGCAACCCCATCGTGATCCTCCACCTCATCGGTGGCGTCCACAACGACGCCCTGATGTTCGGCTTCCTGGCCCTCGGCCTCGCCGCAGCCCAGCGCGACCGCAAGAAGACCGCGCTCGCCCTGCTCGCCGCCGCCACGGCCGTGAAGCTCCCGGCCGCCGTCGGCCTCGTCTACCTGGGCTGGACCTGGCCCGGGCAGCTCGCCACCTTCCGCAAGCGCATGATCACCACCACCGCCGTGCTCGGCGTGGCCGTGGCCGGCATCGCGCTGGCCTGCGTGGCCGTCGGGCTCGGCCCGGGCTGGATCACCGCCCTCAAGAGCACCGGCAAGGTCAACGACACCTACTCGCCGACCACCAAGCTGGGCTTCTCGATCTCGGAGATCCTGGGCGCCGTCGGCATCCACGTCGACGGGGCGATGCTCGCCGGCGGCGTGCGCATGCTCGGCCTGGCCGCCACCGCCCTGCTCGGCCTGGTGATGATGCTGCGCAGCCCGCGCATCGGCGTGGTGCGGGCCACCGCCGTCATGCTCGTTGCCTACGTCCTCCTCGGCCCGGTCATCTGGCCGTGGTACCTGCCGGCGGGCCTCGCCCTGCTGGCCGCCACCGGCCTGGGCCGCTGGAAGCCGTCGTACATGGTTCTCGTCGTCGCCGTGTCGTGGGCGGTGTGGCCGACCTCGGTCATGTCGATCCAGGGCCTCGGCGGCGGCTACCAGCACCTGCGCGGCCTGGGTGTCGTGCTCGTGGTGTGCGGCCTCATCTGGGCCGCCCAGCGGTTCTCGACCCGTTGGGAGCGCCGCCTGCAGCGGGCCCTCGACGAGCTGCCGGCGCCGCCCGACGCCGAGCCGGTCGCCACCACCTCCGCCTGAACGACCGCCACGCGCGTCCGCTGCAGGGGTCTCCGGCGGCGCCGCACGGGCGTGGGAGGATGCCGTCGATGCGCGTCGTGCCCCGCACGTGGGACAACGAGACCTGGGTCTGCTCCGTCCGTGGGCACGTGGTGCCGGCGGCGCGCGTGGCCCGGCTGCGGCCCGACGACGCCGCGCTGGGCGTCGAGGTCCAGGACGGGCGCCTGTGCCGCTGCCTGCGCTGCGACCTGTGGGTGCGCACCGCGCCGCCCGCACCCGGCGAGGTCACCTCCGACGTGGTGCCCCCGGTGGCCGAGCTGCCCCGGCCGAGGCGAGGCGCGGAGCTCGAGGACGCCATCATCACCCGACTGATCGCCTGCGAGCGGGCGCTGCACTGCCTGCTCTTCACCGTCGCCGCGATCGTGCTGGTGGTGGTCGACACGGAGCTGGGAGGCCTGCGCCGCACGGCCACCGACCTGTCGGCGTCGTTGCAGGGGATGATCGACAACAGCGGCCGGGGCGGCAGCCACGCCTGGCTGGTCCGCCACCTCGACGACGTCGGCAGCTGGCACCTCGACCTGATCCGGGTGCTGCTGGTGGTGGCCCTGGCCTATGCCGTGCTGGAAGGGCTCGAGGCGTGGGGCCTGTGGCACGAGCGGCGCTGGGCCGAGTACCTCACGGTCGTGGCCACCGCCGGCTTCCTGCCCCTCGAGCTGCACGAGCTCACCGAGCGGGTCACCGTGCTGCGCGTGGTGTTCCTGGTGCTCAACCTGGCCGTGCTCGTCTGGCTGGTGTGGGCCAAGCACCTGTTCGGGCTGCGGGGCGGCCGCCGCTCGGAGCCGACGGGGCCCGACTGGGACGAGCTGCTGTCGGCGCCGGCGCCGACGCCCGAGGAGGCACGGTGCTGACGACGACGGTGTTCCACCTCGACCGGGTCGACCGGTCCGACGGGCTCGTGCTCGACGCGGTCGACGACGACGAGTGCCTGACCTGGATCGACTGCATCGGGCCCGACGACGGCGACCTCGAGAGGATCGGCGAGTCGTTCCCGCTGCACGACCTCGCCGTCGAGGACGTCCGGCGCCACGGCCAGCGGGCCAAGCTCGAGCGCTACCCCGACCACGGGTTCCTCGTCGCCTACGCCCGGGCCGCCGACGGCGACCTCTCCGAGGTCGACTTCTTCATCGGCCCCGGCTGGCTGGTGACGGTGCGCGAGCGCAACGACCACGGCGAGGTGTTCGACATCGCCAAGGTGGTGGAGCGCTACGAGCGCGTGCGCGCCGTCGACCCGAAGGTGGGCTTCCTGCTCTACGTGCTGCTCGACGAGCTCGTCGACGGCTACTTCGACGCGGTCGAGACCTCCGAGGACGAGCTCGAGAAGCTGGAGGACGTCCTCTTCGAGCAGGGGCCGCCGCCCGACGGCTCGCTGCAGCAGGGCCTGCTCGGGCTGCGGAAGGACCTCGTGCAGTTCCGGCGCCGCGTCGTGCCGCTCCGCGACGTCGTCCTGTCGATCCTGCGCCGGGAGGTGCCGTGGATCGAGGAGGAGGCGGTGGTGTGGTTCCAGGACGTGCTCGACCACCTGCTGCGCGTGATCGACCAGATCGACACCCAGCGCGAGCTCATGGGCAACGTGGTCGACGCCAGCCTGGCCCTGGGTGCCAACCGCATGAACGAGGTCATGAAGAAGATGACCTCGTGGGGCGCCATCCTCATCGTGGCCACCCTGATCGCCGGCATCTACGGGATGAACTTCGAGAACATGCCCGAGCTGCACTGGCGCTTCGGCTACGCCGGGGCGCTGGTGTCGATGCTGGTCGCCACCGGCGGCCTGTACGTGTACTTCAAGCGGAAGGGCTGGCTGTAGCGACCTCGGCGGGCCCGTCCGCCTCGTCGACCCCGCCCGTGTCGTCCGCCTCGGAGGCCCCGCTCGGCGTCGTGGCCCGGGCCGCCGACCACAGCCGCCACAGCACCCACGCCCCGAGCGCCACCAGCAGGGCGTTGCGCACGACGATCGGGTAGGTGGCCCATCGGGCGCCCTCGGTCTGGGCGTGGATCGACGCCAGGATGAACGTGGTCAGCACGGTGACGGCCAGGGTGATCGAGCCGGCCACGCGGTCGCCGGCCGCGGTGGCGACGGCGGCGAAGGGCAGGAACCACAGCACGTACTGCGGCGACAGGATCGGCGCGAACACCAACATCGCGACCACCACCGCGACGGGCGCGTAGGCGTCGAGCGCCACCTGGCCGAGCGGTCCCGAGGCGGCGCGGGAGGCCCAGCGCCACGCCGCCACCAGCACGGCGAGGGTGGCGAGGGCCATGACGACCTTGGCCCACCCGGGCACGGCGGCCGCGGTCCGCCAGGCGCCCTGCTCGACCCGCGAGGCCGAGGGGTCGGCCATGTGCAGGAAGATGCCGGGGAAGCTCTCGATCTGCCATCCCTTGGCACCGCGGAACGTGGCGACCTGGTCGAGGCCCGACGTGCCGGCCCAGGCCACCCACGCGGCCAGGCCCACCAGCCCGGTGGCCACCCACGCCAGCAGGCCCCTCCACTGCCGCCGCACGAGGAGCACCGGAGCGAGCACCAGCGGCCACACCTTGGCGAAGGCGGCGAGGGCGAGCACCGCGCCCCCGGCCACGGGCCGGCGGCGACGGGCCAGCGCGACACCGGCGACGGCGAGGGCGACCGAGAGCAGGTCGATCCGGACGTAGGGGAACGGGAAGAACGCCATCGGCGTGCCGAGCAGGAGGTAGGCGATGCCGGCCCGGCGCCCCCAGGTGCGCCACAGCACCGCGGCGATCACCAGCTCGAGGGCGAGCTGGCTGGCGGCGAGCAGGGCGATGCTCGTCCACAGCGACGGCCGGTGCACCAGCCACGCCAGGCCGAGGGTGAGCGGCGGGTACTCGACCGGGAAGTCGCGGTAGGGGGTGCCGCCGGTGAAGTACTCGGCGTAGCGGCGGGCGTCGCCCCCGAGGATCGAGTGCTCGTGGGCCACGCCGGTGGAGAGCAGCACCACGATGGCGGCGACCCGCACGGCGACGAGGCCGGCCACGAGCGCCCACGGCGCCCAGGACGGCCAGCGTGAGGCGGGAGCGTCGGCCATCGACGCTCGACACTAGATGGCGTCAGCGGCGGACCAGGGCCGCGACGGGCAGCGTGGTGAGGAGATCGGCGGTGGGGACGGGCCCGCCGGCGTGGCGCCCGCCGCCCAGCACGTCGTGCCACTCGCCGGCGGGGAGCTCGACGGTGCCGGGCGGCGTGTGGGGGGTGGGCCCGGGCCGCGCCCACGCGACCACGGCCACGTCGTCACCGCGGAGGAACCCGAGCACCTGCTCGGCGGCCGCGGCGTCGAGCCCCAGCGGCTGGTGGGGGCCGGTGAAGGCGGCTGCGTGGTCGGCGCGCAGGCGCAGGAGCCGGTGCCACACGGCGAGCTTCACCGTGCCGTCGTCGGCGGGATCGCCCGAGCGCTCCCGCCAGAGGGCGGCGAGGTCGACGCCTCCGTCGACCGTGTCGAGCAGCCGGGCCAGGTGGGCGTGGTCGACCGGGCGTCGGTTGTCGGGGTCGACGAGCGCCAGGTTCCACACCTCGTCGCCCTGGTAGAGGTCGGGCGAGCCCACGGCGGTGGCGGCGAGGGCCACCAGCACCAGGGCCGCGGCCCGGCCGGGCGCGAGCAGCCGGCGGGCCTCGGCGTCGATCGAGGAGGTCAGGGCCGGGTCGTCCATCACCGAGGTGATCCAGGCCTGGACGGCGTCCTCGTACTCCTCGTCGGGGTCGGTCCAGGTGGTGCGGAGCTTGGCCTCGCGCATGGCCTTGGTGGCGAAGCGGCCGATGCGGTCGGCGTCGACCGGCCAGGTGCCGACGATGCTCGCCCACAGCAGGCGTTCGAGCACCGGGTCGGGGCCGGCGCCGCGGTGGTGGCCGGCGGCAGCGCTCCAGGCCGCGAAGGTGCCATCGGTGCCGGCCGGGTCGAGGGCGAGTCGCGAGAGCCGGGCCCGCACGTCGCCGCTGCGCTTGGTGTCGTGGGTGGTCAAGGGCGAGAGCGTGCCCGGCCAGCGCTGCTGCAGCTCGGCCAGGGCCCGACCGACCTCCGGCAGCGGCACGGCGGGCCGGCCCGGGTCGCCACCGACCTCGGCCAACCAGGGGAGCGACACCTCCCGGTAGAAGGCGGTGTCCTCGACGGCCTTGGCGGCCAGCGGTGCGGTGACCTGCCCGAAGCGGCTGGCGGCCTCGTCGGCGAGGGGGCCGCTGCCCTTGTCGCGCGCGAGCAGGGCCGCCACGTCGTCGAGGACGTCCTCGGCCACCGTGCCGCGGAGGCGCAACTCGGCCGCGGCCCGGTCGATCTCGACGCGGTCGTCGGCCGTCAGCTCACCGGCGCCGGGCCGGGCGTAGGTGCGGTAGACGCCCATCTCTCCGGCCAGGGCCACCACCACGTCGCGCACGTCACCGGCGGGCGGTGCGGTGCCGTCGTCGTCGGCCAGCGCGGCCGAGACGGCTCGCACCAGGCGGTCGACCTCGGGCCGCAGGAGCCGGTCGGCGACGAGGTGGCGGCACTCGCGCACGAGCTCGGGCCACGAGTGGTCCTGGCCGGTGGCGAGGTGGGTGAGCCGGGCCAGCTCGACGGCGCCATCGGGGTCGGTGAGGGCCTCGTCGAACCGGGCCGCGACCTCGTAGCCGGTGGTGCCGTCGACGGGCCACGTGCTCGGCATGTGCTCGTGGGCGGCGAGGATCTTCTCGACCACGAGCAGCCGATCGGGCCCGACGAGCCCCCGGAGCCGCTCCAGGTAGCCCTCGGGGTCGACCAGGCCGTCGACGTGGTCGACCCGAACGCCCTGCACCACCCGGGCGCCGAGCTCGTCGTCGAGCCAGGTCCGCAGCAGCTGGTGGACGTCGTCGAAGACCTCGGGCCGCTCGACGCGCACCGACGCCAGGTCGGTGACGTCGAAGAAGCGCCGCCAGTTGAGGAGCGTCTCGGCCTCGCGCCACTGCACCGCCCGCCAGTGCTGGGCGTGGAGGAACCGCAGCAGGGCGTCGGGCGAGCCGTTCAGGTCGGCCACCACCCCGTCGACCCGGTCGTCGCAGTCGGTGGGGGCCAGGCCGATCACGTCGAGCGACGCCTCCGACGCCGGCCAGCGGTCGGCGTGGTGCACGACCTCGAGGTCGGGACCGTCGGATCGGCGCTCCACCCGGATGGAGCCGTCGGCCACGGCCTGCTCGATCGGTGCGCCGAGGAACGGCAGCACGACCCTGCCCTGCGACGCCGGGTCGGGTGGCGCCCAGTCGATGTCGAAGTGGCCGGCGTAGGCGCTGTCGGGCCCGTCGCGCAGCACGTCGCGCCACCACCGGTTGGCGGGGTCGCGGATGCCCATGTGGTTGGGCACGATGTCGACGACCATGCCCATGCCGTGGGCGTCGAGGGCCGCCCACAGCCGCCGCAACGCCTCGGGCCCGCCCAGCTCGGCCCGCACCCGCTGGTGGTCGACGACGTCGTAGCCGTGGGTGCTGCCGGCCGTGGCCTCGGCGAGGGGCGACGTGTAGAGGTGGCTGATCCCGAGCCGGTGCAGGTAGCCGACGATGCCCGCGGCGCGGTCGAGGCCCCAGGTGGGGGTGAGCTGGACCCTGTAGGTGGCGCGGACGTTCGGCCTCATGGCCGGTGTGCCTACCCCATCGGCCCTTCGGGCAGCCGGCGCAGGAGCACGAGCGAGCGCTCGACGACCGGGACGGCCTGGCCGGCGGCGAAGCGCTGGGTGATGCGGTGGGGCAGCCCTTCGTTCACGTCGTCGGGCCCGGTGTCGAGCACCCGCAGCCACTCGGCGCCGAAGCTGCCGTCGGGCAGGGTGAAGTCGAGGTCGGTGTCGGAGGCGTTGAACATGGCGAAGAAGCTGTCGTCGGTGATGGCCTCGCCGCGCGGCCCGCGGCTCGGCAGGGCGTCGCCGTTGAGGAACACGCCGAGGGCGAGGTTGCCGCCGGTGCGCCACATGTCGTCGGTCATGCGCTCGCCGTCGGGGGCGAACCAGCCGATGTCGTCGATGCTCTCGCCCTGGATGGGCCGGCCCTGGAAGAACTCGCGGCGCCGGAACACCGGGTGGGCGAGGCGCAGCGAGATGAGCCGTTGGACGAACTCGACGAGGTTCTGGTCCTTGCGCGACCAGTCGTACCAGGAGATCTCGTTGTCCTGGCAGTAGGCGTTGTTGTTGCCCTGCTGGGTGCGGCCGAGCTCGTCACCGCCGAGCAGCATCGGCACGCCCTGGCTGAGCATCAGGGTGGCCAGCAGGTTGCGGCGCTGGCGCCGGCGCAGCGCGGACACGGCCTCGTCGTCGGTCGGCCCCTCGACCCCGCAGTTCCACGAGCGGTTGTCGGAGGTGCCGTCGTTGTTGTCCTCGCCGTTGGCCTGGTTGTGCTTGTCGTTGTAGGAGACGAGGTCGTCGAGGCTGAACCCGTCGTGGCAGGTCACGAAGTTGATCGACGCGTAGGGCGTGCGGCCGTTGGGCTGGTAGAGGTCGCTCGACCCGGTGAACCGGAACCCGAACTCGGCCACCGAGTGGTCGGCGCCGCGCCAGAAGTCGCGGACCTCGTCGCGGTACTTGCCGTTCCACTCAGACCACAGCGGCGGGAAGTTGCCGACCTGGTAGCCGCCCTCGCC
>CAMFLJ010000107.1 GCA_945957335.1 uncultured Actinomycetes bacterium
GTGAGGGTGGCCGCACCGTCGGCGCCGGCCGCGTCACCAAGATCCTCAAGTAGCGGTCACCAAGACCATCGAGCAACGCTGGCCGGGGTCGCCCCGGTCGAGAGCAGGAGGGCCATCGTGGCCAAGAACGAGAAGCGCATCGGCGTGACCCTGGAGTGCCAGGTCTGCAAGCGCCGCAACTACATCACGACCAAGAACAAGGTCAACGACCGCGAGCGGATCGAGCTCAAGAAGTACTGCAAGTGGGATCGTGCGCACACGACCCACAAGGAGACCCGCTGAGCGCACCCCAGGACGGCCCCGAGCCGTCCGGGAGCAGTTCCGAGCCGACGTCGGTGGTGGCTGATGCCGCCACCGACGTGGCGCGTCCGGGCCCGGACGGGCCCGGGGTGGCCCCCGACGCGGGCGCCCGACGTAACCGGCGGGGCCGGCGCGGCGTCGGAAGGGTCATGGCCCACGACGTCGACGAGCTGGTGGCAGCCGCCCGCGGGGGCGACGACGCCGCGTTCGACGCGCTGGTGCGGGCCACCTACGTCGAGACCTACACCCTCGCCCACCGCCTCACCGGCGACGACGAGGACGCCCGCGACGTCACCCAGGAGACCTACCTGCGCGCCTACCGGGGCCTGCGGCGCTTCCGGGGCGACGCCCAGTTCACGACCTGGCTCTACCGCATCACCACCAACTGCGCCTCGACCCACCTCGGGCGTCGCAGCAAGCACCGCCACGAGGAGCTGCACGACGACCTGCCCCTCGACGACCTGCGCCCATCGTCCGACCCGGTCGGGCGGGCCGAGCACGGGGCGCTGCGCGAGCGGGTGGGCCACGCCCTGAAGGCGCTCCCGCCCCGCCTGCGGGCCGTGGTGGTGCTCCGTGACATCTACGACCTCCCGCACGAGGCGATCGCGGCCGAGCTCGGCATCTCCGAGTCGGCCGCCAAGGTCCGCCTCCACCGGGCCCGGCGCAAGCTCCGTGACGACCTGTGGCTGCAGGACGACACCTCCGGGGAGGGGGCTGCCCGTGCCGTGTGACCACCTCGCCGAGCGCCTGCCGGCGGCCGTCGACGACCTCGAGATCCTCGACGCGGCCGAGGCCGAGCACCTCGGGCGCTGCCTGCGCTGCCAGGCCGACCTGGCCCGCTACCGCCGTGTCCGCCGCACGATGCTGGCCATGGCCCACGAGCCCGTGGCCGTGCCGGTGGGCCTCGACGCCGTGCTCCTCGAGGGCATCGACGACGTCCGCGACCGCCGTGCCCGCCACCGGGTGGCCGGCCGGCGTGCCGCCTACCTGGGTGGCCTCGCCGCCGCCACGGCGGCCGGGGTCGGGGGCGTGCTCGTGCTCGCCACCCGCCGTCGTCCCGCCTGATCGGGTTCGCAACCGCCGGCGCCGCCCGCCTAGGGTGGGGCGGTCGGGCCCCTCGGGGCCTGCCCGGGCGCGCCGGGCGATCCCATCCCCCGGGCTGGTATCGTCGAAGGCTCCCGACACCGCAGCACCTAGGGCAGTGGCTCAATTGGTAGAGCACCGGTCTCCAAAACCGGCGGTTGGGGGTTCGAGTCCCTCCTGCCCTGCTCCGCAGTCCTCACGTAGCCGATCGTTCGAGCGTCGGTGGGAAGCGTCGCCATGGCATTGAACCGAGAACAGAAGCGCATGCTTCAGAAGCAGGGCGAGCTCGGCCCCGACGGCGAGCCCGTCCGCACGCGGCGTTCGCCCCAGGCCCAGCGCAAGGAGCGCACCGGGCCCACGCAGTTCGCCAAAGAGGTCCGCTCCGAGCTCCGGAAGGTGGCCTGGCCCACCAAGTCCGAGACGATCAACTACTCCATCATCACCCTGATCACCCTCGTGGTGTTCACGCTGTTCATCTTCGGCGTCGACTGGGTGTTCTCCGAATTCGTCCTGAAACTGTTCAACGCCTGATGACCTTCAACGACACCCCCACCGACACCCAGCCCGACGCCTCCGACGAGGTGGTCGAGGTCGAGATCACCGAGATCGAGGCCGAGACCGCCGACGGCGAGGTCGTCGAGATCACCGAGGTCGAGATCGAGACCGCCGACGGCGACGTCGTCGAGGTCGACGAGCTCGAGGTGGTCGACGCCGACGAGCTCCTCGAGGAAGCCCGGCCCCGGCCCCAGAGCGCCTACGACCGCCCCGGCCGCTGGTTCGTGGTCCACACCCAGTCGGGCTACGAGAAGAAGGTCAAGCAGAACCTCGAAGCCCGCATCTCCTCGATGAACATGGAGGAGCGCATCCACGAGGTCGTCATCCCCATGGAAGACGTCGTGGAGTTCAAGAACGGCAAGAAGCAGGTCGTCCAGAAGAAGGTCTTCCCGGGCTACCTGCTGGTGCGCTGCGAGATGGACGACGACTCCTGGTACGTCATCCGCAACACGCCCGGGGTCACCGGCTTCGTCGGCCAGGGCGCCAAGCCCTCGCCGCTGCCGCGCCGCGACGTCGAGAACTTCCTGCAGACCAAGGAAGAGGTCGAGGGTGGCGAGGCCGCTCCCAAGCGGGGCAAGCCGCGCCTCGAGTACGAGCAGGGCGAGACCGTGCGGGTCAAGGAAGGCCCGTTCGCGGACTTCTCCGGCGAGATCGTCGAGATCAACGAGGACCAGCTCAAGCTCAAGGTGCTCGTGAACATCTTCGGCCGGGAGACCCCGGTCGAGCTCGAGTTCTCCCAGGTCGCCAAGCTCTAGCGACCGTCCTTCGGCCGCCCTCCCGGGTCGGCCGAGTTGTCATCGGCGGCGCCAGCCGCCAAAGTTGTCCGTCGCGCCACGGCCGATCCCGTGGGCGCGTGAACGAACGAGAAGCGAGTCGAGGAAAATGGCCAAGAAGAAGGTTTCGGCCGTCGTGAAGATCCAGATCCCCGCGGGTGGCGCCACGCCGGCGCCCCCGGTGGGCACCGCCCTGGGCCCGCACGGTGTGGCGATCATGGACTTCTGCAAGGAGTACAACGCCAAGACCGAGGCGCAGCGCGGCACGATCGTGCCCGTCGAGATCACCATCTACGAGGACCGGTCCTTCACCTTCATCCTGAAGACCCCGCCCACCTCGGTGCTGATCAAGCAGGCCGCCGGCCTCGACAAGGGCTCGCAGACGCCGTCCAAGGCCGTCGCGGGCACCATCACCGACGCCCAGGTCACCGAGATCGCGCAGGTCAAGCTTCCCGACCTCAACGCCAACGACCTCGAGGCCGCCCGCCTCCAGGTGGCCGGCACCGCCCGGTCGATGGGCATCGACGTCGTCTGATCCACCGGCCCGGCACCGCCGGGCCGTCACCCGACCGGGACCACCTCGCCCGGCGGGTCCACCGCACGCTCCGGCCCCCCGGCCTGCGTGCCCGACACGAGGGAGCCGTCATGGCGAAGCACGGAAAGAAGTACACCGACGCGACCCGTCGGTACGACCGCACCCAGCTCCACACCTCCTCCGAGGCCGTCGACCTGGTGAAGAGCCTGGCCAGCGCCAAGTTCGACGAGACCGTCGAGCTCGCCGTGCGCCTGGGCGTCGATCCCCGCAAGGCCGACCAGATGGTGCGTGGCACCGTGGCCCTGCCCTCCGGCACCGGCACGGACGTCCGCGTGGCCGTCTTCGCCGCCGGTGACGCCGCCGCCGAGGCCCGCGAGGCCGGCGCCGACATCGTGGGCGCCGACGACCTCATCGCCCAGGTCGAGGGCGGGATGCTCGACTTCGACGTCGCCATCGCCACCCCGGACCTCATGCCCCAGGTCGGCAAGCTCGGTCGGGCCCTCGGCCCCCGCGGCCTCATGCCGAACCCCAAGACCGGCACCGTGACCACCGACGTGGGCAAGGCCGTCGCCGACTTCAAGGGCGGCAAGGTCGAGTACCGCACCGACCGCCACGGCAACGTGCACGTCCCGATCGGCAAGGTCAGCTTCGAGGCCACCGCCCTCGCCGCCAACCTCCGCGCCGTGCTCGAGGAGCTCGAGCGGGCCAAGCCGTCCGCCGCCAAGGGCCGCTACTTCAAGCGCGTGGTGGTCGCCTCCACCATGGGCCCGAGCATCCAGCTCGACACCCAGCGCATGCTCGCCGTCGAGGACGTCGCCGCGTCCTGACCCCCCGCCCTTGGAGGCAGCGCCCTCGGGCCGCTACCCTCGAGGGCCGTTCGCCCGGCTCCGGCCGGGCACCCACAATCGAACAAGATCCGCTCGCCGCAGACATCCGGTGCCCCTCGGGGCGTAACGGGCGCTGGCTGACACCAGCACAGCCCACCTGACGAGGCGAACCTCCGCACCACGGGGCGTTCGCACGCGCAAGCGGCGGACGCCCTTCGTCGTCTCCCTGGGAACGTCTCCTCGGTGGCTGCGCAGGGCACGGGCGCTGCGGCGCCCACCGGCACCTCGGTGCCGAACCCCGGTGCCATCCGGCATCGGGCCCCCACAGCCAGAGAGAGGAGGTGCGATGGACAACCCGAGACCGGAGAAGGTGGCCGTGGTCGAGGAGGTGCGCAAGCGCTTCAGCGACTCCGATGCCGTCCTGCTCACCGAGTACCGCGGCATCAACGTCGGCGATCTCGCCGCACTGCGCCGTGCACTTCGTGAGGCTGGTGGCGAGTACAAGGTCTACAAGAACACGCTCGTGCGCTTCGCGGCGCGCGACCTCGGCCTCGAGCTCGACGACCAGCTGACCGGGCCGACGGCCATCGCCTTCGTTCCCACCGGCAGCGGTGGCGACCCCGTCGCCGTGGCCAAGGCGCTTCGCGAGTTCGCGAAGGGCAACCCCAACCTGGTGGTGAAGGGCGGTGTCCTCGGCGAGAAGCTGCTGTCCGCCGCGGACGCCAAGGCCCTCGCCGACGTCGCTCCCCGCGAGGAGCTGCTCGCCAAGCTGGCCGGCCTCATGGCCGCCCCGCTGCAGCAGTTCGCCGGGCTCCTGCAGGCGGTCCCGCGGGACTTCGCCTACGGGCTCCAGGCCCTCATCGAGCAGGGTGGCGCCCCCGGCGCTCCCGCCTCGGCCCCGGCCGAGGCTCCTGCCGACGAGGCCCCCGCCGACGCCCCCGCCGAGGAGGTGGCGGCCGACGAGGCCCCCGCCGCCGAGGCCGACGACACCACCGACACCCCCGCTGCCTCGGCCGATGCCGACGCCGCCACCGACGACGATGCCCCGGCCGACGATGCCGGCGCCGACACCCAGGAGAACTAGATCATGGCCACCAAGGAAGAGATCCTCGACGCCATCGCCAACATGTCCGTCCTCGAGCTCAGCGAGCTGCTCAAGGACTTCGAGGAGAAGTTCGGCGTGACCGCCGCTGCTCCCGTCGCCGTGGCTGCCGCCCCGGCCGCCGGCGGTGCCGGTGGTGGCGAGGCCGCCGCCGAGGAGAAGGACGAGTTCGACGTCATCCTCACCGGTGCCGGCGACAAGAAGATCCAGGTCATCAAGGAGGTGCGCGCGCTGACGAACCTCGGCCTCAAGGAGGCCAAGGACCTCGTCGACGGTGCCCCCAAGCCCGTGCTCGAGGGTGTGAACAAGGACGAGGCCGAGAAGGCCAAGGCCGCCCTCGAGGGCGCTGGCGCCACCGTCGAGCTCAAGTAGCCCGACGCGGCCCTCGCCGCAGCAGTGCAACGAAGGGCCCGCCCCCGACGGGGCGGGCCCTTCCGCGTCCGGCCCGTCCCCCCGTGGAGCCCGGTCCCGGGGGCACCGGGAAGCTTTCGGGACCTTCGGATGCTTGACCGATCGGGCCGCTTCCTTTACCGTGCCGCTCAACCTGACCGGGGTAGAAGTGGATGATCCCCCGAGTGAGCGCCCGGATCCTTCGGATCCCAGGGTTGCTCTTCCACGCGTCCTGGCCCTAGGATTGCCGGTTGCCGCTCTCGCGCCGGTATGCGCCTCCCGTCCGTGACCCACGTCCGTGACGGAGCCACGCGCCCCCGGACGCGGCCAAGTGGCATGGCCGCCCTACCGAGGAGTCATCCTTGCCTGCTCGCTCGTCCGTACGTGAACGCTATTCGTTCGCCAACCTCGACGAAGCGCTCGAGCTGCCCGATCTGATCGCCATCCAGCGCGAATCGTTCGAGTGGTTCCTGCACCAGGGTCTCGCTGAGACCTTCCGAGACATCAGTCCCATCAAGGACTTCACCGAGACGCTGCAGCTCGAGCTGGAGTTCGATCCGGACGACGAGGACCTGCGCCCGCCGCCGAAGTTCTCGGTGGAGGAGTGCAAGGAGAAGGACATGACCTTCTCCGCGCCGATCTTCGTCCGCGCCCGCTTCATGAACGCCACCACCGGCGAGATCAAGGAGCAGACGGTGTTCATGGGGGACTTCCCCATGATGACCGACAAGGGCACGTTCGTGATCAACGGCACCGAGCGCGTCGTCGTGTCGCAGCTCGTGCGCTCCCCGGGCGTCATCTTCCAGCCGGGTGAGCGGTTCCGCCTCCGCAACCTGCAGAAGCACCAGCTCGTCACCGGCACGATCCACCCCTACCGCGGCGAGTGGATCGAGTTCGACGTCGAGCAGAAGCCGGGCAAGGACGTCACCGCCGGCGCCCGCGTCGCCCGCAAGCGCCGCCTCAGCCTGTTCGTGCTGCTCCGGGCCCTCGGCTACGACGAGGAGAACTACCCGGGCTTCCTCGACCGCTTCGTGCGCCACTTCGACTTCCTCGAGGGGCAGTGGGAGAAGGACCGCGAGCTGGCCCCGACCCAGGACGAGGCCCTCGTCGAGATCTACAAGCGAGCCCGTCCGGGCGAGCCGCCGTCGGTCGAGTCGGCCAAGGCCTACTTCCGCAACGCCTTCTTCGAGAGCCGTCGCTACGACCTCTCCCGCGTCGGTCGCTACAAGCTCAACCGCAAGCTCGGCCCGGAGCTCGACAAGATCGAGAGCCTCTTCGGCATCGAGCTCGAGCGCCCCGAGCTCGACCAGCCGGTGCTCACCCCCGCCGAGGTCCTGGCGGCCACCACCTACCTGCTCAACCTGGTCAACGCCGAGCCGGGCTACCGCCTCGACGACCAGGACCACTTCGCCAACCGTCGCATCCGCTCGGTCGGCGAGCTGATCCAGAACCAGGTCCGCATCGGCCTCTCCCGCATGGAGCGGGTCGTGCGCGAGCGCATGACCACCCAGGACGTCGAGGCCATCACGCCCCAGACGCTCATCAACATCCGGCCCGTGGTCGCGGCGATCAAGGAGTTCTTCGGGACCTCCCAGCTGTCGCAGTTCATGGACCAGGTGAACCCGCTGTCGGGCCTCACCCACCGTCGTCGCCTCTCGGCCCTCGGCCCGGGCGGCCTCTCCCGTGAGCGCGCCGGCTTCGAGGTCCGCGACGTGCACTCCAGCCACTACGGCCGCATGTGCCCGATCGAGACCCCTGAAGGCCCGAACATCGGCCTCATCGGCGCCCTGGCCACCTTCGCCCGGGTGAACGAGTTCGGCTTCATCGAGTCGCCCTACCGCAAGGTCATCGACGGCAAGGTCACCGACGAGATCGTCTACCTGGCCGCCGACGAGGAGGAGGAGTACGTCGTCGCCCAGGCGAACGCGCCCCTCAACCCCGACGGCTCGTTCAAGGCCGACCGCGTCCTCGTGCGCCGGTCCCCGCAGGCCGCCACCCTCGGCGAGCTCAAGCTCATGCTCGAGCGCGACGTCTTCTTCGGCGCCACCACCGAGATCTCGAACGTGCCGCCGAACGAGGTCCAGCTCATGGACATCTCGCCGAAGCAGATCGTCTCGGTCGGCACGGCGCTGATCCCGTTCCTCGAGCACGACGACGCCAACCGTGCCCTCATGGGCGCCAACATGCAGAAGCAGGCCGTGCCGCTGCTGCGTGCCGAGGCGCCCTACATCGGCACCGGCATCGAGTCCCGCGCCGCCCGTGACGCCGCCGACATGATCCTCGCCGAGGACGACGGCGTCGTCTCCGAGGTCGACGGCCGCGGCATCACCGTCGAGTACAAGCACGCGGGCCGCAAGGTCTACCGCCTGCTCAAGTTCGAGCGCTCGAACCAGGACACCTGCATCAACCAGAAGCCCTTCGTGGCCGAGGGCCAGAAGGTGTCCAAGGGCGACATCCTCGCCCACGGCCCCTCCACCGACAACGGCGAGCTCGCCCTGGGCAAGAACCTCGTCGTCGCCTTCATGCCGTGGGAGGGCTACAACTTCGAGGACGCCATCATCCTCTCCGAGCGCCTGGTGAAGGACGACGTGCTCACGTCGATCCACATCCACGAGCACGAGATCGACGCCCGTGACACCAAGCTCGGCCCGGAGGAGATCACCCGGGACATCCCGAACCTCTCCGACGAGATCCTCGCCGACCTCGACGAGCGCGGCATCATCCGCGTCGGCGCCGAGGTCGGGGCCGGCGACGTGCTGGTGGGCAAGGTCACCCCCAAGGGCGAGACCGAGCTCACCCCCGAGGAGCGCCTCCTGCGCGCCATCTTCGGTGAGAAGGCCCGTGAGGTGCGCGACACCTCGCTGAAGGTGCCCCACGGCGAGTCCGGCAAGGTCATCGACGTCAAGGTGTTCAGCCGCGACGAGAGCCACGAGCTGCCCCCCGGCGTCAACCAGCTGGTCCGGGTCTACGTGGCCCAGAAGCGCAAGATCAGCGTCGGCGACAAGCTGGCCGGCCGCCACGGCAACAAGGGCGTCATCTCCAAGATCCTCCCGCTGGAGGACATGCCCTTCCTCGCCGACGGCACCCCGGTCGACATCATCCTCAACCCCCTCGGCGTCCCGTCCCGCATGAACGTGGGCCAGGTCCTCGAGGCGCACCTCGGCTACGCCGCCCGCTACGGCTGGTCGGTCGACGGCAACACCGTCGGCCAGGAGCCCGTGCGCGGCACCGAGGCCAAGACCCGGCCGACCACGCCGCCCTCGACGCTCGTCGCCACCCCGGTGTTCGACGGCGCCCACTGGGACGAGGTCGAGGAGGCGGGCAAGCACCCGACCATCCTCTCCATCTTCCAGAACCTGCAGCCCGAGGCCACCGACCCCCGTTACGGCGACAACGGCCGCCTCATGCAGGACAACGGCAAGACCACCCTGTACAACGGCCGCACCGGCGAGGCCTACGACAACCCGATCACGGTCGGCGTCGTCTACATCCTGAAGCTGGCCCACCTCGTGGACGACAAGATCCACGCCCGGTCCACCGGTCCGTACTCGATGATCACCCAGCAGCCCCTCGGCGGTAAGGCCCAGTTCGGTGGCCAGAGGTTCGGCGAGATGGAGGTGTGGGCCCTCGAGGCCTACGGCGCCGCCTACTGCCTCCAGGAGCTGCTCACCATCAAGTCCGACGACGTGCTCGGCCGCGTGAAGGTCTACGAGGCCATCGTCAAGGGCGAGAACATCCCCGAGCCCGGCATCCCCGAGTCCTTCAAGGTGCTCATCAAGGAGATGCAGGCCCTGTGCCTCAACGTCGAGGTCCTCTCCACCACCGGTGAGGAGATCGAGATGCGAGAGCTCGACGAGGACATCTTCCGCACCGCCGAGGAGCTCGGCATCGACCTCTCACGTCCCGAACGGGGCAGTGACGAGGAAGACGCCCGCCGCCAGGCCGAGAGGAGCTGAGAGTGCCCATGCTCGACGTGAACAACTTCGATCAGCTGCGGATCGGCCTCGCCACCGCCGACTCCATCCGCACGTGGTCCAACGGCGAGGTCAAGAAGCCGGAGACCATCAACTACCGCACGCTCAAGCCCGAGAAGGACGGGCTCTTCTGCGAGAAGATCTTCGGTCCGCAGAAGGACTGGGAGTGCTACTGCGGCAAGTACAAGCGCGTGCGCTTCAAGGGCATCATCTGCGAGCGCTGCGGCGTCGAGGTGACCCGCTCCAAGGTCCGGCGCGAGCGCATGGGCCACATCGAGCTGGCCGCCCCGGTCGTGCACATCTGGTACCTCCGCGGCACCCGCTCGTGGCTGGCCTACCTGCTCATGGGCACCGAGGCCCGTGAGGAGATGAAGGCCAAGCAGCTCGAGAAGGTCATCTACTTCGCGGCCAACCTCGTCACCTACGTCGACGTCGACCGCCGCCACGAGGACCTCCCGAACCTCGAGACCGAGATGCTCGGCGAGCGCGAGGCCATCGAGAAGGAGCGCGAGCTCGAGCTCGCCAAGCGCTTCGAGGCCCTCGAGGCCGAGATCGCCCAGCTCGAGGCCGAGGGTGCCAAGGACGCCGACATCAAGGCCCGTCAGCGCGCCGCGGAGAAGGACCTCCAGTCCATCCGCGAGCGCTACGAGATGGAGCTCGACCTCGTCGTGCGCGCCTTCGACGAGTTCAAGGACCTCTTCGCCCGCAAGATCATCGAAGATGAGATGCTCTGGCGCGAGCTCCAGGACCGCTACGGCGAGTACTTCGAGGGCGGCATGGGCGCCGACGCGATCGCGCGCCTCATCGACCGCATCGACCTCGACGGCGACGAGGAGATCCTCCGCGTCCAGATCGACCCGCCCGAGGGCCAGAAGCCGCTGTCGGCCCAGCGCAAGCAGAAGGCCATCAAGCGCCTGAAGATCGTCTCGGCCTTCAACCGCCGCGACGAGAACGGCCGCCGGGTCAACGACCCCCGGGCGATGATCCTCGACGTGGTCCCGGTGATCCCGCCGGAGCTGCGCCCGATGGTCCAGCTCGACGGTGGCCGCTTCGCCACCTCCGACCTGAACGACCTCTACCGCCGGGTCATCAACCGCAACAACCGCCTCAAGCGCCTCCTCGACCTCGGTGCCCCCGAGATCATCGTGAACAACGAGAAGCGCATGCTGCAGGAGGCCGTCGACGCGC
>CAMFLJ010000108.1 GCA_945957335.1 uncultured Actinomycetes bacterium
CCCCACCACTATCCTCTTCGTCGGCAGCGTCAGATGTGTATAAGAGACAGCTCCCTCTCGGGCTCGAGCACCGCCACGGGCGATGGTGGGCCTGGTCGACCCGCTGATCGCGGGCCGCCGGTACCATCGCCGGCACGTCCCCCGGGGCGTGGCCCCACCCGCCTAGCGGAGATCCCTCCCCATCAGCACCGCGCTCGGACTGCTCGCCGTCGTCCTGCTCATCCTGCTCAACGGGTTCTTCGTCGCGGCCGAGTTCGCGCTGGTGGCCGTCGACCGCAGCCGGGTCGACCACGCCGCCGAGCAGGGCGGCCGCCGGGCCCGCATCGCCCGCGGCCTGCTGCGCCACCTCTCGTTCCACCTGTCGGGGGCCCAGCTCGGCATCACCGTCACCTCGCTGCTGATCGGCATCCTGGCCGAGCCGGCGGTGGCGTCGATCCTCGAGCCTCTCCTCGAACCGCTGGTGGGCGAGCGGGCGCTTCGGGGCGTCTCGCTCGCCCTCGCCATCTTCCTGGCCACGGTGGTGCAGATGGTCGTCGGCGAGCTGGTGCCCAAGGGCCTGGCCATCGCCCGGCCCGAGACCACCACGTTCCTGCTGGCGCCGGTGGTCCGCGTCTACGGGCTCGTGTTCGGCCCGATCATCCGGTTCCTCAACGGCTCGGCCAACCGCACGGTCCGTCTGCTCGGCGTGGAGCCCACCGAGGAGCTCTCCAACGTCGGCACGCTCTCGGAGCTGCAGTTCCTCGTGCAGGCGTCGGCGGCCGAGGGCACCCTCGACGACTCGGCCTCCACGCTGCTCACCCGGTCGATCCGCTTCGAGGGCAAGACCGCCGGTGACGTGCTCGTGCCGCGCACCGCGGTGCAGTCGCTGCGCTCCGACCAGTCGGTCGCCGACCTGGTGGCGCTCTCTGCTGAGACGGGCTTCAGCCGCTTCCTCGTGCACGGCGCCGACCTCGACGACGTCAAGGGCCTCGTGCTGGTCCGCGCCGCGCACACCGTGCCCGCTCCGGCGCGGGCCACGACCACCGTCGACTCGCTCATGCAGCCCGTGCTGGCGGTGCCCGAGAGCCGCACGCTCGAGGACATCCTCGTCGACCTGCGCGGCGCCGGCTCGCACCTCGCGGTGGTCGTCGACGAGTACGGCGGCACCGCCGGCATCGTCACCCTCGAGGACGTGCTCGAGGAGATCGTCGGCGAGATCGACGACGAGCACGACCCCATGCCCACCCGCCTCACCCGCCCCCGCCGGGCGGGGGAGTGGGTGGTGCCCGGCACCCTCCACCCCGACGAGGTGCTCGACCAGACCGGCCTCGACATCCCCGAGGGGGAGTACGAGACGTTGGCCGGCTTCGTGCTCGACCGCCTCGGCCGCATCCCCGAGGTCGGTGACTCGCTGCACTTCGAGGGCTGGCTCGTCGAGGTCGCCGCCATGGACCGCCGGCGTGTCAGCGAGGTGCGGCTGCGTCCGCTGCTCGAGGGCGAAGCCCGCACCGTCGTCGACACCGTCGACGGCGATCCCCGAGGGCGTGACCGGTGAGCGTCTGGCCGTTCGTCGCCATCGTCGTGCTGCTCGCCGTCAACGGCTTCTTCGTGGCCCTCGAGTTCGCCCTGCTCGGCTCGCGCCGCAGCCGCCTCGAACCGTTGGCCGAGGCCGGCGACAAGGCCGCCCAGCGCAGCCTCGACGCCATGCGCGACCTCAGCGCCCAGCTCGCGGGCGCCCAGCTCGGCATCACCGTGGCGTCGCTGATCCTGGGCCTCGTCGGCGAGCCGGCGATGGCCCACCTGCTCGAGCCGGTGGTGAAGCTGGTGCCGTTCGTGCCCGACTCGTGGGCCCACGGCGTGGCCGGCGTGATCGGCCTGCTCATCGTGGTCTTCGCCCACATGGTGCTGGGCGAGATGGTGCCGAAGAACCTCACCCTCACCCACCCCGAGGCCACGCTCCGGCTGATCACGCTCCCCAACAAGGCCTACCTCACGCTCGTGCGCCCCCTGGTGTGGGTGCTCAACGTGCTCGCCAACCTCGGGGTGCGGGCCTTCGGGGTCGAGCCTCGCGACGAGCTCGCCAGCGCCCACACGGCCGAGGAGCTCGCGGTGCTCGTGGCCGCGTCACGCGAGGAGGGCACGATCCAGGGCTTCGCCGCCGACCTGCTCTCGGGCGTCCTCGACTTCGGGGGCCGACCGGTGTCGTCGGTGATGGTGCCCCGCGACGAGATCTGCACCATCCCCGCCACGGCCACCCCGGCGCAGGCCGAGGCGGTGGTGCTCGACCAGGGCCACTCGCGCCTGCCCGTGCTCGGGGCCGGTGGCATCGACGACGTGCTCGGCTTCCTGCACGCCAAGGACCTGCTACACCTGGCCCCGACCGCCGCTCAGCTGCCGATGCCGCCGAGGCTGCTGCGCCGGATGCTGGTGGTGCCGCCCGAGCGGTCGATGGAGGACCTGCTGCTGGCGATGCGGCGCTCGCGGGTGCACTTCGCCCTGGTGACCGAGGCCGACGGCACGACGGCCGGGCTGGTCACCCTCGACGACCTGCTCGAGGAGCTCGTCGGGGAGATCACCGACGAGCCCGACCAGCCCTAGGCGGGCGGGCAGCCCGCGGAGCGGCGCCTAGGCGCCGGTGGCGTGGTAGCCGCCGTCGACGTGGACGATCTCGCCGGTGGTCTGCGGGAACCAGTCGGAGAGCAGCGCCACGCAGGCCTTGGCCACACCGGAGTTGTCGCGCACGTCCCAGCCGAGCGGGGCCCGCTCGTCCCACACGTCCTCGAACTTGGAGAAGCCGGGGATCGAGCGGGCGGCGATGGTCTTCACCGGGCCGGCGGCCACGAGGTTCACGCGGATCTGCTGCGGGCCGAGGTAGCGGGCGAGGTAGCGCGAGGTCGACTCGAGGGCCGACTTGGCCACGCCCATCCAGTCGTAGGCCGGCCACGAGACCGTGTTGTCGAAGTCGAGCCCCACGATCGAGCCGCCCTCGGTCATCAGCGGCGCCACCACGTCGGCGAGGGTCTTCAGCGAGTAGGCCGAGGCGTTCATGGCGACGGCGACGTCGTCCCAGCCGGCCTCCATGAACGTGCCCCCGAGGCACACCGGGGGAGCGAAGCCGATCGAGTGGAGGGCCCCGTCGACGGTGCCCCACCGCTCGGCGAGGGCGTCACGCACGGTCTCGACGTGCGACGGGTCGGTGACGTCGAACTCGAGCACGTCGGGCTCGGGCAGGAGCTTCCGGGCCGTCTTGGCCGTGTGCTTCATGCCGTTCCCGACGCCGGTGAGGACGATCTCGGCGCCCTCGGCCTGGGCGAGCTTCGCCACGCCGTAGCCCAGAGAGGCCTCGGTGAGGACACCGGTGATGAGCAGTCGCTTGCCGTCGAGCAGTCCCATGGTTCCTCCGATTCGGGCGGGCCGCCCGACGTTACGTGCCCGGGGCACCGACGTGGTGCTCCCGCGGTCCGAGCGCCGGTGTGAAGGTCCACTAGGGTGCCGCCGCATGGAGATCGGCATCGTCGGGGGTACGGGTCCGGCCGGTAGCGGCCTGGCACTGAGGTTGGCAGCGGCAGGGCACCACGTGGTGGTCGGCTCCCGCTCCCAGGAGCGTGCCGCCGAGGTCGTCGCCCAGTTGCACGAGAAGTGGCCCGACCTCGTCGACTCGGTGGTCGCGGGCGACAACTCGGCCGCCGCCAGCGGCGAGATCGTCGTGATCGCCACCCCGTGGGACGCGGCCTGGACCACCGCCAAGTCGGTCAAGCACCGCCTGGCCGGCAAGGTCGTGCTCTGCATGGCCAACGCCCTCATCCGGGTGGGCCACGAGTTCCAGCCCCTCGTCCCGCCCCGTGGGTCGGTGGCCGCCAGCGTGCAGGCCGCGGTGCCCACGTCCTACGTGGTGGCCGCGCTGCACCACGTCCCGGCCAAGGAGCTCGGCGACCTCAACCACCCCGTCGAGAGCGACGTGCTCGTGTGCTCCGACCACGCCGAGGCCAAGACCGCCTGCATGAAGCTGCTCACCGAGGTGCCCGGGTTGCGCCCGCTCGACGCCGGCGACCTCACCCAGGCCGCGCCCATCGAGGCGTTCACCGCGGTGCTGCTCCAGCTCAACGTCCGCTACAAGACGCGGGTCGCCGTGAAGTTCACCGGCATCGAGGGCGACCCGTTCGCCTGATGCGTGCGGGCGCAAAGGTACCCTTCGAAGGTTCCCGCCCCGAGGTGATCCGATGACCGACCCAGCCCCCGCCGACGGCGCACCGATGCGCCTCTACGACACCGCACGTCGCGAGGTGGTGCCGTTCGAGCCGGGGCCCACGGTGCTGATGTACACGTGCGGCATCACGCCCTACGACGCGACGCACCTGGGGCACGCCGCCACCTACGTCACCTACGACGTGCTGCAGCGCCGCCTGCGCGACCGGGGGCACGAGACCCGCTGCGTCCGCAACATCACCGACGTCGACGACGACATCCTGCGCAAGGCCAAGGAGCTCGGGGTCCACTACCTCGACCTGGCCGCGGCCGAGACCGCCCGCTTCGACGGCGACATGATCGCCCTCAACGTGATCGAGAGCTGGAGCGAGCCGCGTGCGACGTCGGCCATCGCCGACATCCGCGGGTTCATCGGCATGGTGCTCGACCAGGGCCACGCCTACATCAGCGGCGGCGCCGTCTACTTCGACGTCAGCTCGTTCGACGGCTTCGGCCAGGTCTCGAACTACAGCCGCGACGAGATGATCGAGCTGGCCCGCCAGCACGGCGGCAACCCCGACGACCCCAACAAGCACGACCCGCTCGACTTCGTGCTGTGGCAGCCCTCGGCCGAGGGCGAGCCGGCGTGGGAGTCGCTCTGGGGTCCGGGTCGGCCGGGCTGGCACATCGAGTGCTCGGCCCTGGCCCTGCGCGAGCTCGACACCACCATCGACCTGCACGGCGGCGGCTCCGACCTGATCTTCCCGCACCACGAGTGCGAGCGGGCCCAGAGCGAGGCCGCCACCGGGCAGCCCTTCGTGCGCCACTGGATGCACCAGGCCATGGTCCGCATGGACGGCGAGAAGATGTCGAAGTCGCTCGGCAACCTCGTCTTCATCAGCGACCTGCTGAAGACCTACGACCCGCGGGCGATCCGCCTCGGCATCGTCGTGCACCACTACCGCGACTCGTGGGAGTGGGACGACGACGTGATGCCCCAGGCCGCCGCACGGCTCGACGCCTGGCTCGCCGCCACCGAGGCGCCCGGCGCGTCCGACAGCGAGGTCGCCCTCGCCGAGGTGCGGGCCCGTCTCGACGACGACCTTGACACGCCCGGCGCGGTCGCCGCCATCGACGCCGCCGTCGCCCGTGGTGAGGGCGTGGCCTCGGCCGCCACCCTGCTCGGCGTCTTCCTGGTCGGCGAGCCCACCACCTGACCCACCCGGCCGCGGACTCCGGCCGGCCGGGCAATCGGTGCGCTTTTCCCACGCTCCGGCGCGGGTTCTGCGCACCGTTTCACCCCGAATCGGGGTTCCGGGCCGGGGGAGGGCAGGGGGTACGCTCGCCGCCATGTCCGACCAGATCACGATCACCCTTCCCGACGGCTCGCAGCGGGAGCTGCCCACCGGGTCGACCGCGGGTGATCTGGCGGCGTCCATCGGCCCCCGCCTCGCCAAGGCAGCGGTGATCGCCAACGTCAACGGCACCGAGCGCGACCTCGTGTGGCCCCTCGCCGACGGCGACCAGGCCGCCATCGTCACCGAGTCCGACGAGCGCGGGCTCTACACGATCCGCCACTCGACGGCCCACGTTCTCGCCCAGGCCGTGCTCGACCTGTTCCCGGGCGCCACCTTCGCCATCGGCCCGCCCGTCGAGAACGGCTTCTACTACGACTTCGAGCTGCCCGACGGCGGCACGTTCAGCTCCGACGACCTCGAGCGCATCGAGGCCCGGATGCGCGAGATCATCGCCGAGAAGCAGCCCTTCATCCGCGACGAGATCCCCGAGGGCGACGCGCTGGTCCTGTTCAAGGACCACAAGTACAAGTGCGAGATCATCAAGGGCGCGGCGGAGGACCCGATGTCGGCCACCGAGACCGGCCTCGTGCGCACCTACGAGAACCCGCCCCGCTTCATCGACCTCTGCCGCGGCCCCCACGTGCCCCACACCGGCCGCCTCGGGCACTTCAAGCTGATGCGCGTCGCCGGCGCCTACTGGCGCGGCGACGAGAAGAACCCGATGCTCCAGCGCATCTACGGCACGGCGTGGGCCTCGAAGAAGGAGCTCGAGGAGTACCTGCACCGCCTCGAGGAGGCCGAGAAGCGCGACCACCGCAAGCTCGGCATCGAGCTCGACCTCTTCTCGTTCCCCGAGGAGATCGGCTCGGGCCTCGCCGTCTTCCATCCCAAGGGCGGCATCATCCGCCGGATCATGGAGGACTACTCGCGGGTCCGCCACGAGCAGGCCGGGTACGACTTCGTGTACTCGCCGCACATCACCAAGTCGAACCTCTTCGAGAAGAGCGGCCACCTCGACTGGTACGCCGACGGCATGTACCCGCCGATGGAGCTCGACGGGGGCACCGACTACTACCTCAAGCCGATGAACTGCCCGTTCCACATCCTCATCTACGGATCGGGCCAGCGCTCCTACCGCGAGCTGCCCCTTCGGCTCTTCGAGTTCGGCACGGTGTACCGCTACGAGAAGTCGGGCGTGGTCCAGGGCCTCACCCGCGCCCGCGGCTTCGCCCAGGACGACGCCCACATCTTCTGCACCCGCGAGCAGGCCCCGGCCGAGCTGGCCCGGGCCCTCGACTTCGTGCTCGACCTGCTGCGCGACTACGGCCTCGACGACTTCTACGTCGAGCTCTCCACCAAGCCCGAGACCAAGGCCGTGGGCAGCGACGAGGAGTGGGAGGAGGCCATCGACGTCCTGCGCACCGTCGCCCTCGACAAGGGCATGGAGCTGGTCATGGACGAGGGCGGCGGCGCCTTCTACGGCCCCAAGATCTCGGTGCAGGCCCGCGACGCCATCGGCCGCACGTGGCAGATGTCCACGATCCAGCTCGACTTCCAGCTGCCGCAGCGCTTCGACCTCACCTACGTCGGGGCCGACAACGAGCGCCACCGCCCGGTGATGATCCACCGGGCCCTGTTCGGCTCGGTCGAGCGCTTCTTCGCCATCCTCGTCGAGCACTACGCCGGCGCCTTCCCGGCGTGGCTCGCACCGCTGCAGGTGCGGGTGCTGCCCGTGCGCGACGACCACGACGTCTACGCCGCTCGCCTGGCCGACCGCCTGCGGGCCGAGGGCTTCCGGGCCGACATCGTCGACGCTGGCGAGCCGCTCGGCGCCCGCATCCGCCGGGCCAAGCTCGAGAAGATCCCCTACGTGCTGGTGGTCGGCGGCGACGACGTCGAGCACGGCACGGTCGGCGTCAACCCGCGTGGTGGCGAGGTCGAGCGCGGCGTGCACCTCGACGACTTCGTCGAGCGCCTGGCCGCCGACGTGATGGCCCACCTGTGAGCGACTCGCCGTCGCTCGACCACCTGTGGGCGGGCTGGCGACACGCCTACATCACCGCCGTGAGCGAGCCCGGCGACACGTCGCTCGATCCCGACCACACCGGCTCGCTCTTCGAGCGCATCCTGAGGCGCCCCGACGACGAGGCCTTCATCGTCCATCGCGGACCGACCTGCTCGGTGCTGCTCAACGCTTATCCCTACACGAGCGGCCACATGCTGGTGCTGCCCAACCGGGCTGCGGCCGAGCTCGAGGACCTCACCGCCGACGAGCTGGCCGAGATGGCCACCCTCACCCGCGATGCCGTGGTGGCGCTCAAGGCGGCGTTCCGCTGCGAGGGCGTGAACGTGGGCACCAACCTGGGCCGGGCGGCCGGTGCCGGCGTGCCGACCCACCTGCACACCCACGTGCTGCCCCGGTGGGAGGGCGACTCCAACTTCATGACCTCGGTGGCGCTCACCCGGGTGCTGCCCGAGCCGCTCGACGTCACCTGGCGCAAGCTCGTCGACGCCTGGCCGGCCTGAGGCGCCCGTCCCGGCTGAGGCGGGGGTCACCGACGTACTGACCTACGGCGGCCCGGCGCCGCCGGGCGGCGGTCACCGGTGGGGGCCGTAGGTCCCGATCACCCGGGCACTCGGTCACCAACGCCCGCTCCCAGGAACCAGCGGGACCGCGGCGACGACAGAGTCACTGCATGCGTCGCCTGGCCGCCCTCTCCGTCTCCCTGCTGCTCGTCGTCGGTGCCGCTGCGTGCGGCTCGTCGTCGGGCACCGCGGAGAGCTCGACCGCGACCACCGCGGTGGCCCAGAAGGGCTACCGGCCCGAGCCCAAGCGCAAGGTCGGAGCGATGAGCCTGCCCGACTACGCGGCCGGCCAGCAGGGCACGCCGTTCACGTTCAAGGCGCAGCCCGACGGGCTGCTGCTCGTGTACTTCGGCTACCTCTCCTGCCCCGACATCTGCCCGCTCACGATGGGCGACACCGCCGCCGGGCTCGAGGCGCTCGGCGACGAGGCGTCGAGGGTGCAGGTGGCCTTCGCGACCATCGACATCGAGCGCGACCAGGGCCCCGAGATCGTCGAGTACATGACCCACTTCTTCTCGCCCGAGCAGATCCACGCCCTGCGCGCCGAGGACAGCTACTCGCTCAACGGCGTCACCTACGAGTTCGGCGCCCAGTGGTCGATCGAGCCCCACCAGCCCGGCGAGTTCTACGGCGTCGCCCACAGCGGCACGACCTACGCGGTCGACGACAAGGGGAACGTCGTGTGGGCGTGGCCGTTCGGCACCACCGGCGACGAGCTCGCCGCCTCGATCCGCACCCTCCTCGCCCAGACCTATCCCACCACCTGACCAGACGGCGGACCGTCTGCTCCGAGCCCCAGGAAGGCCCCGAATGACCCTCACCACCCGGACCCGAACGATCGCCGCCACCTGTGCGGCCGTCCTGGCCCTCGGCGGGCTGGCCGCGTGCGGCTCGTCCTCCTCGAGCTCGTCGAGCGGCACCACCAAGCCCTCGGGCAAGGTCACCGTGACCGACGCCTGGGCCCGCGAGTCGGCCACTGCGACCGGTGACGGCGCGCTCTACTTCACCATCGAGAACGGCACCTCCACCGACGACGAGCTGACGGCCGTCTCGGTGCCGACGTCGGTGGCCGCCGAGGCACAGATGCACGAGACGGTGAGCACCGACACCACCATGTCCGGAGGTTCGACCGGCACCACGGCCATGAAGTCCGGCGCCAGCGCCGGCTCGACCACCCACGCCACCATCGGGCGGGTCCACAACGGCGCCGACGACGGCGACACCGACACCACGATGGCCGGTGACGCCATGATGTCGATGAAGGAGGTCTCGTCGGTGGCGGTGCCCGCCGGTCAGACCGTCACCTTCGCCCCCGGCGGCTACCACGTGATGCTCATGGGGCTGGTGTCGCCGCTGAAGACCGGCCAGACCTTCGAGGTGACGCTCACCTTCGCCAAGGCCGGCACGGTGACCGCGACGGCCACGGTCCGCGCCTCCTAGAAGTGCACCCGGACGGGGGTGGACGCTACCGTCGGTCGGCGATGCCCGAGCCGACCGACGACGCGACCGCCCCCGATCCGGAGGTGGGCGAGGTGGATGCCACCGACGCCGCTGACGCCGCTGACGCCGTCGAGGGCTCGGGGCCCAGCCCCACGGTGCCGCTGTCGGACGCCGACATCCGCGACGCCCTGCCGGAGGACCTCGACGCCGCCGGCTACGTCGGGCCCTACATGTTCCCGAACAACAACCGGCGCCGGATCCCGGCGTACCTGTACTGGGCCATGTCGGCGATCACCATCGCCGTCTGGGTGGCCCGGCAGGGGAGCGACCCGGTGCTCGTCAACGTGGGCGTCGTCGTGGCCGCGGTGGTGCTGGCCCTGATCGGCGTCTACAGCTTCGTGGCCGGCTGGAACCTCGACGTCGACGAGTCCGACGCCCTGGTGGCCGCCACCCGGCAGGTCGGCTTCCCCGTGGGCCACGCCTCGGCCCAGATGGGCTGGCGGGGCCTGCTCAGCCGGCCCACGTGGCGCATCCTGCTCTACTCCGCCGACGACCCGCCCGAGAAGCGTGGCCTGGTGCTCGTCGACGGCGTCGATGGCTCCATCGTGGAGTGGTTCGTCGAGGACAACCCGGAGGACTGGTCGGTCTTCGACCCGTCTCGCTGAGCGTCACTGCCAGCAGGCAAGCCGGGGTTCACGGAGCGCAGCGGACGGGCGTCCAGCGCCGCCTTTGACGCGTAGGCCGTACGGCCTTACGAGAATGCCCGCTCCGCCACACCGGTGTGTGGAACTTCTCACGACCTGTGAGATTCATGGGATCAACGCGTCAAATCACACGCAGAGCGTGTGATGAAGCGCGCGGAGCGCGCGACCGCGAATATTTCTTCCCGTCACAAGACGTGAGGTGCCTCGCGCGGAACGTCGATATCCATCAGTTAACGGAAAGCCGAATTCCAGAAAACACTTGGGTTCTTGCTGATGCGTTGATGAATTGGCTCAAGTAACCAACCGGCTTGTGACCGTTGACACCCCTGATAGCTACTGCCTCGACTCGGGCGGAGGTTCGGGTCCCGCGCCGTCGGAGGGTCGGGAAGCCATCCCGGCGGCATGGCCGAATTTGGGGGAAGTGGGGGTGTTCGTGACTCTCCGGGGGGAAGCTGCGGCGCTCAACTCTCACGTCCCTGTGTGCGTAACCAACGACTCACGGGAGTAGGT
>CAMFLJ010000109.1 GCA_945957335.1 uncultured Actinomycetes bacterium
GGTGGTGAGCACGGCGCCGACCACGATCCCGGCCCGGCCGCCGCTGCTCGAGCTCACGTCGGAGAGCTGGGCGTTGCCCGCCGAAGTTCCGATGGTGGGGGCGATGTGCCAGAGGCCGAAGAGGGCCGAGCTGGCGAGCATGCCCTTGCGGCGGCCCCACGCCTCCACGCCGGAGCCCAGCAGCACGCCGCGGAAGGCGAGCTCCTCGGGGATGACCGTGAGCAGCAGGATCGACACGCCCACCTCGAACAGCAGGGCCGGCAACGAGATGCGCGCCCGGTCGTCCTGCAGGAAGTCGGACGTGCCGGGCACGACCGCGGCGAGCACGACGACGCCCAGCACGAGGGCGAAGGCCCCACCACCCCAGGCCAGCCCGGAGCGCACACGATCGCGGCCGAGGCCGAGCGCGTCGACGGTGCGCCCCGATCGCAGGGCCCACCCCGTGAGGCCCAGGGCCACGACGAGGCCGACGAGGTCACCGAGGCGCCAGAACGCGCCGAGGGCCCGGGCCACGTTGAACGCGGCGAGGACCGCCGCCGTGGCCCAGAACGTGGCCTTCGGGCTCACGAGCCCTCGTTCATCCCCTGCAGCAGGGTGTTGAGCCTGGTGGTGTCCGCCGCGGTCCACCCCGGCGGCGCCGAGATGGCGGCCCAGCCGTCGGTGACGTTCGGGTCGTAGTTGTGGCCGTGGCCCGGGGTGGCGCTGAAGCCGGCCATGAGGTCGAAGACCTCCTGGACGAACGTGACGCCGGGGAACCACCTCGGGTCGGAGGGGACGTCGTAGCCCGTCGGTCGGCCCATCCAGGTGGGCGGCCTCCAGAGGGCGTCGAAGCTCGCCCACGTGACCGGGTCGGACGGATGGGTGAGGTAGACGACGTGGCCGTCGGAGCTGACCGGGGCGTACACCGGCGCCTCGCCGGGCTTGCCCATCACCGTCAGCTGCGAACCTTCGCCGAACACCGGGTACCAGGCCGGCGAGCCCTGGTCGCGGCCGTCGACGACCTGCTTCCAGACCGGGTTGAAGAACGTCGGCCCGGCCCACAGCACGCCGTCGGCCGTGGACGTCGCGTCGTCGATCGACTGGGTGGCCGACGACTGCACGAACGCGTGCTCGGAGCCGTAGGAGCCGAGGCTGATGCCGTAGACGAGCAGCTGGGGCCGGTGGTCGGCGGGCAGCTGGCTCCAGCGGTCGATGATGGCGTGGGTCAGGACCACGCCGTTCTCCTGGGCCTTGTCGAGGTCGACGAGGAACGAGATCCAGCTCGGCAGGTAGGAGTACTGCGTGCCGACGATGGCGGTGTCGCCGTGGTGCATGTACTCGAGCGAGGCGGCGGCCACCGGGTCGACCCAGCCCGTGCCGGTGACGGTGACGACGGCGAGCACCGAGCGGTCGAACGCGCCGGTGCGCTCGAGCTCGTCGACCGCCAGCTGGGCCTGGGCCTCCTGGCCGTCGGCGGACTTCAGCCCGGCGTAGACCCGGATCGGCTCCTTCACCGGCACGCCGGGGCCGGCGAACGACTGGAGCTGGTCGACGGTGGGGCCGCCGCCGGTGAAGTTGCGGCCCTCGTAGCCGAGCGTGTCCCACGGGACGAGCGACTCGGGGCTGCCACTGCGCAGCGGGGAGGTGGGCTGGGCGATGCCCGGAGGCGTCTCGTCGTCGAAGGTGCCGTAGGTGTCGTTGGCCCAGCTGACGAACTGCTTCCAGACGACCTCGCGGGAGATGATCACGCCGAACACCACCAGCACGACGGCGGTGACGCCGACCGCGGCCCACCGCGGCATCGCCGACGTGACGGCCTCGTCGAATCGGCGCGTGAGGTGGGCGACGGTGCGCCCGATGAAGAAGAGGATGGCGGCCACGACCACGGCAGCGACCACGAGCATGGGCAGCGACCCGGCGCCGACGTGCTCCATGCCGACGAGGTCGCGCTGGTCGTTCTGGCTGCCGATCCACCAGATCAGCGCGACCACGGTCGCGAGGGCCGCCACGATGGCGAACACCCGACGGCCCCAGGCGCCGAGCGGCCGGGGCACGTCACGGCCCGCCGCGCTCCACGCCCGGCGACCGATCCACGCCAGCAGCTCGCCGATGGCGAGGCCGAGCATCGTGCAGATGCCGGTGATGGCACCCTGCGCCCATCCGGCGCGGGGCAACAGGGTGGGCGTGAACGACCAGAGGAAGAAGACGAGCGCGATCCAGCACGCGGCGGGGCTGGCCGGGTGGGCCAACGAGCGCCCGTAGGCGTACTTCGAGTGGAACGGCTGCCGCGGTGCCGCGGCGACCGGGGCCGCGCCGGACGGCACGGGCTCGGCCGCACCGCTCTCGTCCTGCTCCTGGTTGCCTGCGTCCGGCGTCGCGTCGCCTGCGTCGGTCATCGCCCCTCCCGGTCCTGAACCGGGAGAGAACCTAACCCTGCGCGTCGGCGGTGGCGGTGTCCTTGGCCCAGCGGTAGTCGGCCTTGCCGGCCGGCGAGCGCTTGACCGAGTCGACGAAGGTGACGGCGCGGGGCACCTTGTAGCCGGCGATGGTCTGGCGGCAGTGGTGGCCGATGTCCTCGACCGTGGGCCGGGCGTCGCCACGGGCCTGCACGACGGCGACCACGCGCTCGCCCCACCGCTCGTCGGGCACGCCGACCACGAGGGCGTCGTAGACGTCGGGGTGGCTCTTGAGGGCCTCCTCGACCTCCTCCGGGTAGACCTTCTCGCCGCCGGTGTTGATGCACTGCGAGCCACGACCGAGCAGCGTGACCACGCCCTCGGCGTCCTTCACCGCGAAGTCGCCGGGCACCGACCAGCGCCGGCCGTTGGCGTCGACCGGGAAGGTCTTGGCCGTCTTCTCCTCGTCCTTGTAGTAGCCGAGGGGGATGTGGCCGCTGCGGGCGAGCAGGCCGATCTCCTCGGCGTCGCACGGGGTGAGGTCGTCGCGCAGGACGTCGAGCTCGGCGCTGACGGTGAAGCGGCGGGCGCCGCCCTCCGCGCTCATGCCGCCGGCGCCCATCTCCGAGGCCCCGTAGCTGTCCATCACCGCGACGTGCGGGATCTGGGCCTTGATGGCCTCCTGCACGGCCGGCGAGAACACGCCGCCGCCGGAGCCGACCCGGTAGAAGCCCGAGAAGTCGTAGGTGTGGGTGCCGTCGGCCAGGGCGTCGGCCAGCGGGCGGCCCATGGCGTCGCCGACGATGGTGAGGCCCATGCACCGCTCGCGCTCGACGATCGACCAGATCTCGTGGGGGTCGAGGCCGCGCTGGGTGTAGAGCGCCACGCCGGCTCCGGCGAAGAGCATGTTGCACATGCCCCACTGGGCGGCCCCGTGCATCAGCGGCGCCACGATCATGCTGGGCCGGGCGAAGTCCTCGGGCAGCGACTTCTCCTTGATCTCCTCGGGCGAGGAGATCGGGCCGGTGCCGGAGCTGAGCGCGGCGAAGAAGATGTCCTCGTGGCGCCACATGACGCCCTTCGGCATGCCCGTGGTGCCGCCGGTGTAGAGGAAGTAGAGGTCGTCGGACGAGCGCTGGTTGCCGATGGCGCCCTTCTCCTGGGCGTCGACGAGGTCGTGCCAGCTCAGGGCCGCGCCGGCGTCCTCGTCGGAGCCGTCCTCGATGACGATGGTGGCCTTCACCTTGGGCAGCTTCGGCAGGATCTCGGCCCCGATCGGGGCGAAGGTGCGCTCGAAGATCAGCACCTCGCTGTCGGAGTTCTCGAGCACGTACTCGAGCTCGTGGGCGACGTAGCGGTAGTTCACGTTGATCGGCACGACGCGGGCCTTGAAGGCGCCGAAGAAGATCTCGGCCCACTCGGCCCGGTTCCACGAGTACATCGCCACCTTGGCGCCCGGCTCGAGGCCCAGGTCGAGGAGCACCCGCGCCACCTGGTTCGTCCGCTCGTCGAACTGGCGGAACGTGTAGCGCGCCCCGCCGGCGACGACGGCCGTCCGGTCGGGCACGGCCTCGGCGACGAGCTCGATGAGGTCACCGAGGTTGTAGGTGCGGGTGACGGCGACGTCGGGCATGGGGTGCTGCTCCAGGGGTGTGGTCTGCGGGGGGACGCGGCACGGCGCCGGGCCGAGGCCCGGCGCCGTCGCGGGTTCAGTCGAGGACGATGTCGGCGATCTGGGTGAGGGCCTCCGGCGAGCGGGCCGACACCAGGAGGCTGGTGACCGGGCTCTTGTGCCACTCCTCGAGGCGCTCCTTGATGCGCCCGACCGGGCCCACCAGGGAGATCTCGTCGGCGAAGGAGTCGGGAACCGCCGCGATGGCCTCGTCGCGCTTGCCCTCGAAGAAGAGGTCCTGGATGCGGTAGGCCTCTTCCTCGTAGCCCATCCGGGCCATGAGCTTGGTGTGGTAGTTCTGGCCCTTGGCGCCCATGCCACCGATGTAGAAGCCGAGCGAGGCCTTCACCGGCCACAGCGCCTGCTCGATGTCGTCGGTGACGTTGAAGGTCACGATCGGGTTGATCTCGAAGCCTTCCTTGCGGTTGGCGATCTGGTCCGCGTACACCTCCTGCCGGAACGGGGAGTAGTAGAGCGGGAACCAGCCGTCGGCGATCTCGGCGGTCTGGGTGACGTTCTTCGGGCCCTCGGCGCCGAGGAGGATCGGGATCTCCGAGCGCAGCGGGTGGGTCATGATCTTGAGCGGCTTGCCCAGCCCGACGCTGCCCGGCCCGGTGTAGGGGTGGTTGTAGAACTCGCCCTCGAAGTGCAGCGGGCCCTCACGGCGCATGGCCTGGCGGATGATCTCGATGTACTCGCGGGTGCGGGCCAGCGGCTTGTTCGACGGCTGGCCGTACCAGCCCTCGACCACCTGCGGGCCCGACACGCCGAGGCCGAGCACCATGCGGCCACCGGAGAGGTGGTCGATGGTCATGGCGTGCATGGCGGTGGCCGTCGGCGTGCGGGCCGACATCTGCACCACCGAGGTGCCGAGGCGGATCTTGGACGTGTGCGCCGCGATCCACGTGAGCGGCCCGAAGGCGTCGGAGCCCCACGACTCGGCGGTCCACACCGAGTCGAAGCCCACCGACTCGGCGTGCTGGGTCAGCTCGACGATGCCCTGGGGCGGCTGCGCCCCCCAGTAGCCCCACACCAGTCCGAGATCCATGGCTTCCCCTTCGTCCCCGGCGCGCGTCGCCGACCGGCGGATGTTACGAGGGAGGCGCGGGGCGGCCCGAATCGGCCGCCGCCCGGGGCGCTCAGCGGGAGTGGTAGAGCCAGGTCTCCTCGCCCGGGCGGCCGAGCGACACGATGCGCAGCACCTCGCGCTCGAGCAGCGGGTGGATCCGGACGTACTCGACGCCGACCCTGATCTCTTGGGTTGTTGGCCAGCTCGGCCCGGCAGACCTTGGCCGTCGTGCGACCCCCGGCGTAGGCGAGCGTGACCACGGTGCCGAGGCGCAGCGGCGTGGTGATCGGCAGGTGCAGGGCGGCACCGCTCACCGACACGTCGACGAGGCGGCACACGACGTCGGCGGGCCGGCCCTCGACGTCGGTCACCGCGTCGTCGACCCAGAAGGCCTCGATGGGCGGGATCCGACGGCGCTCACCGATCCTGCGCTCGTACCCGATGGTGGTCATGGCGACACCCCTGCTCGCGATCTGCCGTCGCAACCAGTGGATCGGACCGGGGGTTCCCCGCGTGAGGGCCGCTCGCCCGTTCGGACCCGCGCGCTCGCGTGGTCTCGCCGTCCCCCACGTGGACGGGGCCGAACGACCCACCCGCGGCCGCAGCCCGCTCGTGCTCAGGTGTCGCCGTGCGCCGCGCCCCTCGCGGGCGGGCGGGGCGGTCAGGTCGCCGAGGTCGGGTGCACGTCAGCGGGCTGGAGCGCATCGGCCCGGGCCCGGGCCTCGGCCGCACGGGCCTCGGCGGCGGCCGCCGCGAGCTCGGCCTCGGTGACCGACGAGGGGGCGGACTCGGCGGGGAGGGCCGCAGCGGTCGCCCGGTCGCCTTCCTTCAGGCCCTTCTCGAACTCACCCTTGGCGGACCCGAGGGAGCGAGCGAGCTTCGGGAGCTTGGCGCCTCCGAACAGCAGCGCGACCACTGCGAGGACGATCAGCATGTCCCATCCGAAGATCTCTGCGAGAACCATGACTCGAGTCCTTCCAAACTCTCGTGAACCGAGGCCGCTGTCGGCCCGATGCAGCACCGGGAGGGCCACACCACTGCAGGCGAACCTACAGAGCGACGGTTTCGGGGCTGACACGGACACGTTTCGTCCGTGTCACGGCGCACCGGCCCGGTCGGCTGCCGGTGCCGGACTTCGCCCGTGCGGGGCTCGCGGCTACCCGGCAGGGGCGGAGCGGCGCGTCGTGGTGGTGGTGCGGGGGCGCGTGGTGGTCGTGGTGCTCGGGCGGCGGGGGGCCGTGGTCGGCGGCGTGGTCGTGGTCGGCTTGGGGGCCGCACCGGGGACGGGCAGGTCGCGGTCGAGCACGGCGATGAAGTCGCGGGCGTCGGTCGAGAGGTAGCGGTCGCCGCCCTTGACCTGCTCGGGCAGGAGCTTGGTGCCGTGGACCGAGCCGGGGTCGCCGAACGTGGTGGCGCCGTAGGTGTTGAAGGTGGTCCAGGACTTGTTGATGTCGAGCTCCATGGCCCGCACGCAGCCGGCGCGCATGAGCAGCTCCGAGAGCGACAGGGCGCCGAGGCCGTCGCCGTAGCCGAACACGACCGCCCCGCTGGCGGTGACGCACACCCCGGAGCGCCACACGAGGACCTTGTTGCCGAGGGTGTCGCCCCAGGCACCGTTGGCGTTGTCGTCGAGGCCGTCGGCCGGCACGCCCGGCGCCGCGTCGGCCGCCGGCTTGCCGGCCACGTTCGGGGCCCCGCCGCCGTTGTCGATGATCAGGTCGAGGTTCTGGCGCACGGCGACGACGTCGGGCGTCATGGTGACGTCGCGGCCCCACATGCCGACGGTGGCGGTCCCGTCGCGGTAGATCACGAACGACGCCGCGCCGTCGCGCAGGTCGCCCTTGGTGACCCCGTCGAGGTAGAAGCCGCCGTTGGCGTCCTGCATCCGGAAGCCGCTGTTGAACGCCGCCATCAGGTCGGGGACCTGCTCGGCAGGGACCTTGCTGGGCTCGGCCCACTTCCCGCCCGGCTCAGTGGTGCCCGGGTACAGCTCGAAGCGCACGAGCTGCGGGTCCATCCACGCCAGGCCCGACAGGAGGCTCGTGTGGACCGAGTCGGGCCGGACCTGGGTCGTGTACATCGCCTGGGCCCCGCCGACGAGCGGGCCGGCCGGCTGCCACACCCCTTCGTTGGGAACGGGGGTGACGCCATCGGGCACCTGGACCGGGCTCGGGGCCTCGAGGTGGGGCACCGCGGTCGGGGCGGCGGTGCTGCCCGTCGAGCCGTTGCCGTCGATCTCACGGTCGGGGGTGCCGCCGGCCTTCGGGGCGTTGGCGGTGAACCACCAGTTCTCGATCTTGTTGACCACCGGCCCGAGGTGGTTGTCGCGGGCCCACTCGGCCGCCCGCTCGCTCACCGTCAGGTTGTTCGAGGCGGTGATCGCCTTGAGGAACGACACCGACACGAGCAGCACGAACGTGGCGACGACCGCACCGGCGACCTTCAGCCACAGCGGCGCCCAGCGGTGGAGCCGACGCAGCCGACCGACCCGCGGGGGCTGCGGCTCGGGCAGCACGCTCTCGGAGGGCGCGCTCTCGGTCGGTTCGGAGTCGGGCGGATGCTCGGTCATCATGGGCGGTGGGTCCTCGAGGTCGGCAGAAGCACGCCGCTCCTCCCCACCGGCCGCTTCGGTGAACCGATTCTGGACCGTGGCCGGCCGAACGCGAGGTCGCCCCCGGGGATCTTCACGGACTCTTGACGCCGAACGGACGACCGCGGACGGGAACGGCCCGTGACGGGGCGGTCGAGCGGCGGTCGGCGATACTTGCCGGGTGCAACATGACATCCCCCCCGAGCACCACCGCGGCCGCACGAGCCTCATCGTGCTGGGCGGCCTCGTGGTCGTCGTGCTCGTGGCATGGGTGGCCGTGGCCGTGGTCCGCAGGGACGACCCCTCCGACGCGGCCACGCCGGCCGTCGAGGTCGACACCGGCGGCGGTGTGGCCGAGACCACCACCACCGAGCCCCCGACCACCACGAGCACGACCTCGCCGCTGCTCCACGTGCCGGCCGGGCCGCCAACCGACCAGCGCCGGCTCACCAACCTGCGCACCGTCGGCGGCGCCATCACCCCCAAGTCGGTGGTGGCCGGCGGGGCGGGCAAGGTCATCGCCCAGAACATGATGTACCAGCACTCGATCACCGTGTACGACGAGAACGGCGAGCTGCTGAAGACCATCCCCGACTCCGTCGACCTGGCCGCGTTCGGCCTGGCCACGACGCCCACGGTCGTGAAGGGCGCACCGGTCGAGGCGGCGTTCACGCCCGACGCCAAGCACGCGTACGTCACCAACTACTCGATGTACGGCCCCGGCCAGGGCCCCGAGGGCCTCGACTCGTGCACGCCGTCGTCGGCCAAGGCCAAGGGCGACACCGACAGCTACGCGTACCGCATCGACATGGACACCCTCGAGATCGACCAGGTGATCAAGGTCGGCATGGTGCCCAAGTACGTGGCGGTCACCCACGACGGCTCCAAGGTCCTGGTGAGCAACTGGTGCTCCTGGGACCTCTACGTGATCGACGCCGCCTCGGGCACGGTCACCGCCACGGTGCCGCTGCCGGCCACGCCCCGCGGCATCGCCGTGAGCCCCGACAACTCCACCGCGTACGTCACGATCATGGGCGGCTCCACCCTCGCCCAGGTCGACCTGGCCACCAACACCGTCACCCGGCAGATCCCGGTCGGCTCGAACCCCCGCCACGTGGTGCTCGACCCCACCGGCTCGATCGCCTACGTCTCGCTCAACTCCGGCGGCCAGGTCGTGAAGGTCGACCTGGCCTCGGGCACGGTGGTCGACCGCGCCGGCACCGGCCAGCTGGCCCGCTCGCTCGCCATCTCGAGCGACGGCCTGTCGCTCTACGTCGTGAACTACGGCTCGGCCAGCATGACCAAGCTGCGGGCGTCCGACATGAGCGTGCTGCAGACCGTGCCCACGGGCGAGCACCCCATCGGCGTCACCTACGACCCGCTCACCGGCAACGTGTGGGTGGCGATCTACGGCGGCTCGCTGATGATCTTCCAGGACGCCTGAGCCCGGGCGCGACACGGCCCGGCCACACGGGCCGGGCCGCACCGAGCCCCCCTCGGTCGGGGTCGAGCGCTGCCGGAGCTACTCGGTGATGCCGAAGTACTCGCCGAGCTTGTAGAGGTCGATGGCGTTGCCGCGGAAGAAGCGGTAGGCCTCGTGGTCGTCGAGGCCCGACTTGGCGGCCATGCGCTCGGCGACCTCCTTGGTGTGGGGGAAGGTCGAGTCGGCGTGGGGGTAGTCGACCTCGAAGGTGAGCCGGTCGATGCCGATCACGTCGCGGTTCTTCATCGCCGTCTCGTCGTCGAAGATGCAGTACCAGACGTTGCTCTTCATGTAGGTCGACGGCGGCTGGGGCAGCTTCGAGCCGAAGCCGGTGTCGTCGAGCAGGCGCTCCTCCCACAGCTTGTCGGAGCGCTCGAGGATGTAGGGCAGCCAGCCGGCCTGGCCCTCGCTGTAGGCCACCCGCAGGTCGGGGTAGCGGTCGAAGACGCCGCCGAAGACGTAGTCGAGCAGCGAGCCCATGGCGTTCTGGAAGGTCAGGGTGGAGCTGATGATGAACGGTGCGTCGGGAGCGGTCGAGGGCATCTTCGACGACGAGCCGATGTGCATGTTGAGCACGGTGTCGGTCTCGGCGCAGGCTTGGAAGAAGGGCTCCCAGAAGCCGGAGTGCACCGACGGCAGGCCGAGCGGCACGGGGCTCTCGGAGAAGGTGACGGCGTGGCTGCCCTTGTCGGCGCAGCGGCGCACCTCGGCGGCGGCGAGCTCGGCGTCCCAGAGCGGGATCATGGTGAGCGGGATGAGGCGGCCCTTGCCGGCCCCGGCACACCACTCGTCGATCATCCAGTCGTTGTAGACCTGGATGCACGCCAGCGCGAGCTCCTTGTCCTCACGCTCGTAGAACGCCTGGCCGCAGAAGCGCGGGAGGATGTTCGGGAAGCAGATCGAGGCCTCGACGTGGTTGGCGTCCATGTCGGCGAGGCGGGCGCCCTGGTCGTAGCAACCGGGGAGGATGTCGTCGAAGGTGCACGGCTCGTTCTTGATCACCTCGGCGCCCACGGCGGCCGACAGGCGGGTGAACGGGTAGACGAGGTCGTCGTAGTACCAGACGTCGCACTCGACGCCGTCCTCGACGCCCACCTCGAAGTTGTAGCCACCGAGGAGGTTCATCTTGACCTTGTGGCGCTCGACGCGCGGGGCCCGGTCGGCCCACTTCTTCGGGAGGCGGGCGGTCCAGAGGTCGGGCGGCTCGACCACGTGGTCGTCGACCGAGATGATGCGAGGGATCTCCATGGCGACTGCGCCTCCTTGCCCGGTGCGGGCGTCGTCCCCCCGGGGCCACCCCGCGGAATCTGACGGACCGTCAGTTTGCCACGGCCGCGGGCCCCTGCGTCACGCCGGGGAGAACTCGCCGGGCGCGGTGAGCTCCACCGTCGTGCCCACGACGTCGGCGGCCACGACCTGCGCGCCGACCGCCGGGTCGACCGACTGGGCCACAGTGCGCACGCCTCCGGCGGACTCGGCCACGACGATGG
>CAMFLJ010000110.1 GCA_945957335.1 uncultured Actinomycetes bacterium
ACCCATGAGATGACCCTACGCAGGGGGTGTGACAGCCCCCTGACCAGGGAGAACGCAGCCCGATCGGTCGCCTGGCACGCTGGTGCCCCCATGGCGAGAGAGCAGCACACCGTCGCGGTCGTGTGCCCGCACCCGGACGACGAGTCGATCTTCTGCGGCGGCACGATCCGCCGTCTCGCCGACGCCGGTCACCGCGTGGTCGTCATTGCCGCCACCACCGGCGACGCCGGCGAGCCCGACCCCGACGGTCGCGACCTGGCGGCGGTGCGGGCCGCCGAGCTCACCGCCGCGGCCACGATCCTGGGGATCGACGCCGTGCGCCACCTCGGCTTCGCCGACAGCGGTCTCGGTGCCGACCGGGGGCCGGGCTCGCTCACCGGCGCCCCGCTCGACGAGGTCGTCGACCGCCTCACCGAGACGCTGGCCGACGAGCGCGTGACCGCGTTGATCTGCGACGACGCCGACGGCATCTACGGCCACCCCGACCACCGTCGCTGCCACGAGGCTGCGTTCCTCGCCGCCGAGCGGGCGGGCATCGGTTACGTCTACGAGGTCACGGTCGACCGAGAGCACCTCCACTTCGTCGAGACCCACCTCGTCGCCACTGCCAGCGACGCCCTGGCCGAGAGCGCTCCCGGCTCGCCCGCCGTCTTCGGTCGCTCGACCGTGGAGATCGACCTCACCGTCGACGTGGGCGATGCGCTCACCGCCAAGCGAGCTGCGTTCGCCGCCCATGCCAGCCAGCTGCCGACGGGATCGCCGGTGATGGTCCTCGACGACGACGCCTTCCGTGCGGTCTACGGCCTCGAGTGGTTCTGCCGTCTCGGCGATCGCGGTCCCCTCGACGACCTCACCGGCTGAAACCCGGCCGGTTCAGCCCGACCTCACCCCGCCCTTCTGGCTGAAGTTCCGTCCCGTCGGCGGTGCGCAACTTCAGCCAGAGGCTGGCGAGGTCACCACATGACGACCGTGCGGCCGGTGGTGAGGCGCTGCTCCATGGCGTCGAGGGCTGCGGGCAGCTCGAGGTGGGTCACCTCGCGCCCGACCACCGGGCGGATCACACCGGCGGCCAGAAGCTGCTCGAGCTCGCGCTGCACCGCGTCGCCGACGCTCCGGTCGGTGCGGTTGATGCCGGGGAAGGGCCGGGGCTCGCCGTCGGGCTGGTAGCTGAGCATGACGCCCACCAGCGAGATGCTGCCGAAGCACAGCGGGCGGGGTGTGATGCCGGCCTCGTCCTCCTCCTCGATGCCCGACGAGAAGCCGACCACGAGGTGGCGGCCGCCCCACGCCAGGCACGGCAGCGAGCGGGCGCCGACCTCGCCGCCGACGGTGTCGAACACCACGTCGACCCCGCGACCGCCCGTGGCCTCGAGCACCTCGGGGGCGAAGTCGCCGGCCCGGTAGTCGATGGCCACCTCGGCGCCGAGCTCGCGGCACAGGGCGAGCTTCTCGGGGCCGCCGGCGGTGGCGATGACGTGTGCTCCCGCCGCGGCGGCCAGCTGCACGGCGGCCGAGCCGATGCCACCGGCGGCGGCGTGCACGACCACCCACTCGCCGGGGCGCACGTTGCCCCGGGTGTGCAGGCCGAGGTACGCGAGGTGGAACGGGAAGAAGAAGGCGGCGGCGTCGCGGTCGTCGAGGCCGGGCGGCACGTCGAACACCATCTCGGCGCCGCAGATCACGGCCTCGGCGTGGGCGCCGAACGCACCGGTGGCGGTGGCCATCACCCGGTGGCCGATCCACTGCTCCGCGCCGGGGCCGGCGGCGTCGACCACGCCGACCACCTCCATGCCGAGGGTGTAGGGCAGGGGCGGGTTCACCGTGAGGTAGCGGCCCCGGCAGCCGTCGACCTCGTTGAAGTTCAAGACGGTGGCGGCCGTGCGCACCCGCACCTCGTTGGTGCCGGGCTCGGGCACCGGAACCTCTTGCAGCTCCAGTGCCTCGCTCGGTGCGCCGTGGCGCACCACGCGCCAGGCCTGCATCGTCTCGCCGGTCATGGGTCCCCCTCCCGCGGCACCCCCCGGCACCGCGTCGGTGAGGCTAGGCGTCGGCGCGGGCGGAGCGGGACGGTGGGTCAGGCCGGGCGGTAGGTGGTGATGCCGTCGACCGTGGTGAGGACGACCTCGCGGCCCACGATCGGGGTGCGGCTCAGCTCGGCCGGCAGCTCCGGGTCGGCGGCGCGGGCCCCGGCCCGTCGACCGTCGGGGAGGCGGACGATGGCCGGCGCGGTCACCGGGCCGGTGTCGCGCTCGTGGAACACCGTGGCGGCCTCCACGACGCCCGTGCCGTCGACACCCTGGGCGACGTCGACCGCCGACGAGGCCAGCGACTCGGTGATCGACGGCACCTCCTCCCACGTGGCGGGATAGCGGGGCTCGTCGACCGAGAAGAGGCCGGCGGCGAAGTCGTTGGCCGAGCCACCGACGCCGACCACGGCGCTGACCGATCCGGGCTCGGCGCGGACGGCCTCGACCGTGCCGACGATGCCGTGCAGCGAGTACGAGGCGCCGGGGCCGCCGAAGTAGGGGAGGCCGCCCGTGCGGGTGAGGGGCCTCGGGTCGGTGAAGGGGTCGAGGCCGAACGCTGCGGTGGCCAGCTGCACCGCGGCCGGGAAGCAGGAGTACAGGTCGAAGCCGGCGATCTCGGCCGGGTCGACGCCGGTGGCGCCGAGCAGGCGCTCGACGATCGCGCCGAGGGCGCGCGAGCGGTGCATCTGGGGCCAGGTCGAGGGCGGTCCGGGCTCGGGGGCGGCGACGATGCCCCACGGGTGCACGCGCGTCGAGGTCGCGCCGATGCGGTCGGCCAGCGCCTCGGAGGTGACGAGCACGGCGGCGGCCAGGTCGATCGTCGGGAACGAGCACATGAGCTTCGTGTAGGGCTCGGACACGAAGCGGTTGGCCGGGCCGAGGCCGGCGATCTCCTCCGCGGTGCGCGCCTGAGGGAACCAGGCGACGTCGGGCCGGGTGGCGGCGACCTCGGTGAACGGCACGAGCAGCCGTCCCAGCTGGGCCCGCTGCTCGTCGGGCGTGCGGCCCGCAGCGGCGGCCATGGCGCTCTCGACGAGGGCGAAGATCGACACGGGCATGGCCACGCCGGAGTCGCCCTCGGCCTGGGGCCGCATCGACCGGTAGCGCTCGAGGCGCTTCATGTCGGCCTCGGCGTCCTCGCGGGTGGCGCCGTTCGAGCCCTGCGACCACACCGAGGTGGGCTTGGCCGGGTCGGGCAGGCCCCGTAGGCGGGCGTTGCGCACCGAGGAGTCGGCGATGCCGCCGACGATCAGGGCGGCCTCGGTCTCACCGGCGGCGATCGCCCGGCAGGCCTGGGCCAGCAGCTTGTGGGGGCCGGCACCGCTGTAGGTGGTCTGCACGCAGCGGGCGGGGTGGAACCCCAGGCGCTCGGCCACCATCGCCCCGCCGTCGTCGTCGCTGAACACCGAGAGGGGCGACGACAGCACCAGGCCGACGTGGGCCAGCGGGTCGGCCCCGGCGTCGGCCACGGCCAGGCGCACGGCGTCCTCGATCAGGTCGACCGGGTGCGCGAGGCGCTCCGGGTCCTTGTTGGCCACCTGGGCCGCGCCGACGATGACCGGTCTCACTCCGTCCCCCATGGGTCGGCACGATGTCACGGCCCGGGCCGGCGTCCACAATCCGCGGGCGGATCGGTGGGAAGGCCCCTGCGACACGGCACCATGGGGCGATGGCCGGAACGAGGGAGTACCCCGCCGAGGGGGTCGTCGTCACGTGGGAGCCCGCCCGGTGCGTGCACGCCGCAGAGTGCGTCCGCGGGCTGCCGGGGGTGTTCGACCCGGATCGACGACCGTGGATCGAGACCGGTGGCGTGGACGGGGCCGAGCTGGCCGAGGCGGTCCGGCGCTGCCCGAGCGGGGCGCTGGGCTACCGCTCGACCGACCCGGCGGTGCCGGACGAGTCCTACGCCGAGGTCGAGGTGCGCCTCGTTCCCAACGGCCCCCTCGCCGTGCGGGGCCCGATGCGGCTCACCTCGCCCGACGGCGCCGACCTGGGCGAGCGGGTGCGTGCGGTGCTCTGCCGGTGCGGCGGCTCGGCCGACAAGCCGTTCTGCGACGGCACGCACCGCAGCAACGGCTTCACCGGCTGAGCCCGGACGGGCCGCCGGTCAGCGCACCTCGGTGTGGACGAGGGCGCCCAGCCGACCGATCGCGGCGAGGTCGAGCTCGGTGCCGACGCCGGGACCGGACACGGGCAGCCGGCCGTCGGCTCCCGGTGCCGGCGCCGCGGTGAACAGCGCGTCGGACCAGTCGAAGACCTCGACGGGCAGGGGCTCGTCGATGCAGGCGAGCAGCTGGGTCGACACCGGGGTGAAGACGTGGGCGCCGATGCGTGCGCCCGCCGCGGCCAGCTCCTCGGCGGCGCGGAGGAACCGGGCCGGGCCCCCGACCTGCTGCACGTCGAGCAGGACCGCGTCGATGCCGTCGCGCGTTCGGAGCGCGAGCAGCTCGGATCGGTCGGTGAGCGATTCGCCCGCCGCCACCACCGCTGCCCCGGCCGGTAGCCGGCTCACGAGTGATCCGAAGTCGGCGTACGGCACCGGGTCCTCGACCCAGCGGAGCGGACCGGCGGCGGCGACGAAGGCCAGGGCCTCGTCGACGTCCCACGCCTCGACGGCGTCGACGGCCACGTCGAGCGAGCCCGGGAAGTGGCGGCGGACCACCGCCAGGCGCTCGAGGTCGTCGTCGAGGGCCATCCCGACCCGCGCCTTCACCGTCCGGAAGCCCGCCTCTCGGTACCGCCGGGCCTCGGCCTCGAGGCCGTCCAGGTCGGTGGAGAGGAAGAAGCCGCTGGCGTAGGCGTCGAGGGCGTGGGCTCCCGGTCGCCGCCCCCAGAGGTCGGCACACGCCACGCCCGCCCTCCGGGCCCGGAGGTCCCACCCGGCGGTCGAGAGCGCGCAGGCCGCCCACCGGCTCCAGCGGTCGGCGGGCGTGACCGAGCCCGCGTCCTCGATCGCCTCGACGTCGACGAGCCCGGCGAGGCCGGGCCCGGTCGCGCCCAGCAGGGCGAGCGCCCGCTCGATGCACCGCTCGATCTCTCCGGCGGTCACGCCGGCGGCGAGCCCCGACCCGGCGACCCCGTCGCCGTTGAGCGCCCTGACCACCAGGTGGTGGTAGGTGTCGAAGGTGCCCGCCGGCGTGACGACGGGCCGGGGGAGGGGAGCGGCGACCGCCCACAGCTCGACGGTGACGGGACCGGTGTGATCGTCCACCGCCGGATCGTGCCAGGTCGCCCGCCGCCCCGCCCGCACCTAGGTTCGTGGGTCCGCACGACGAGAGGGGCGCGGTGATGTCGAGGCTCGGCAGCTGGCGACCGACCACCACCGAGGAGCGGCTCGACCGGCTCGAGTCGCTGGCCGAGATCCAGCAGCTCCCGGTCCGGTACGCCCTGGCGCTCGACAGCCGCGACATGGACGCCCTCGTGGGCCTCTTCCTGCCCGACGTCCAGGTGGGGCGTGACGAGCGAGGTCGCGACGCGCTGAAGGTCTGGTTCACCCGCACGATGCGGGAGATGCGCACGTCGGTGCACCTCGTCGCCAACCACGTGATCGAGCTCGACGACGCCGACCACGCCCACGGCATCGTGTACTGCCACGACGAGCTCGAGTGGCCGGACCGGGGCGAGTGGGAGAACGGCAAGCTCCAGTACTGGGACACCTACGAGCGCGTCGACGGCGAGTGGTGCTTCGCCCGGCGGCGCTTCCACCGCTGGTACATGGTCGACGCCCTGACCCGTCCGTCGGTCGGGGTCGGGATCGGCGACGGGGCCGACGCGCTCACCACCGGGCGCCTGCCCGAGGCGTTCCCGACGTGGGCGGCGTTCTGGGACACCGCGGCCGACGCCTGACCCGCGGGCCGGGCCGGCTCAGCCCCCGAGCGCGGCGCTGACCGCAGCGGCGATGCGGCCACCGTCGGCCTGGTCGCCCACCCGCTTGCGCACGGCGCCGATGACCTTGCCCTTGGCCTTCGGGTCGGCGTCTCCGCCCGCGGCGGCGACCTCCTCGGCGACGATGGCGGCGAGTGCGTCGTCGTCGAGCTGGGCCGGCAGGTAGGTGGCGAGGATCTCGGCCTCGGCCTTCTCGTGCTCGGCCTGCTCGGCCCGCCCGTTCTGGGCGTAGATCTCGGCCGACTCGTTGCGCTTCTTCACCTCGCTGCGGATCACGCCGAGCACGGCGGCGTCGTCGAGCTCACCGCGGGACACGCCGCTCGTCTCGGCCGCGGTGACGGCGGCGAGCACGAGGCGCAGCGTGGAGGTGCGCAGCTGGTCGCGCTCCTTCATGGCGGTGGTGAGGTCGGCACGGACGTCGTCGAGGATGGCCATGCCCCCATCCTCCCCCGAGCGGCCCACCGGCCGCCTACCGGTTCCGAGCCAGCGTGCAAACCGCTGGTGCGCGGGGTCGCCACACCGGGAGACTCCTCGTCGTGCTGGAGGCGGTGATCTTCGACTTCGACGGTCTGGTGCTCGACACGGAGGTGCCGCTGTTCCGTGCGTGGCACGAGATCTACCTCGATCACGGCGCCACGCCGATCACGCTGGAGGAGTGGTCGGCGTCGATCGGACTTGCAGACGGCGACCCTGCTCGGCTCGATCCCTGGCGGCGGCTCACCGACGCCATCGCGATCGAACTCGCCGAGCAGGCAGTCCAGGAGGCCCGCCGGAGGCGCCGCGACGACCTCATCGACGCGGAGCAGTTGAGGCCTGGGGTCCTCGCCCTCCTGGATCAGGCCCAGTCGCTCGGTCTGCCCGTGGGGATCGCGAGCAGTTCCCCGCTCTCGTGGCTCGAGCACCATCTCGGGCGGCGTGGGGTGCTCGACCGATTCGACGTCGTCTCCTGCGCCGGGGAGCTTCCGGGCAAGCCGGATCCGGCGGTGTACCTGCACGCAGCGCGGAAGCTCGGGGTCGGCCCCACGAGGGTGCTCGCCCTCGAGGACTCTCCGGTCGGCGTGCGAGCCGCCAAGGCGGCCGGGATGACCTGCGTCGCGGTGCCGTGCGGGATCACCGCTCATCTCGACCTCTCCCACGCCGACCGTGTCGTTGCGAGCCTGGAGCAGGTCGACCTCGTGGAGTGGGCCACCAGGGTCGGCTGACCCGTCGCGAACCTGGTCCCGGTCGTGGGAGGCTGCGGTCCATGAGCTTCCCGTCCGACCCCCGTGCGTTCGACACCATGCTCGGCGTGCCGTCCAACCGCGGCGCCTGGCAGCAGACGTTCGGCAGCCTGGTGCGCGACAGCGGCAGCGGCGACCTCAAGCACCCCGCCGGCTACATGTTCCACGACCTCCCCGAGGTCGACGGCGAGATGCCCTACGACGTGTTCATGATCAGCCAGATGGACCGCTGGGGCGTCGAGGCGGGCCTGCTGCCGGTGACCTTCGCCGACGACGACCTGGGCCGCGACGCCGTCCAGAAGCACCCCGGCCGCCTCCATGGCAGCTTCGCGGTCGACCCCAACAACGGGATGGACGACGTGCGGGCCCTCAAGCGGGCGGTCGCCGAGCTCGGCGTGCGGGCGGCGGGCTGCTTCCCGTCGGGCACCAACCCGCAGATCGCCATCAACGACGCCCTCATGTACCCGCTCTACGCGGCGTGCTGCGAGCTCGACATCCCGATCTTCGTCAACGTCGGCGTGCCGGGGCCCCGGTTCCCGATGCTCGTCCAGCACGTCGAGCACCTCGACGAGGTCTGCTACGACTTCCCCGAGCTGGTCATCGTCGGCCGCCACGGCGGCGAGCCGTGGACCGAGCTCTACGTGAAGCTCATGCTCAAGTGGCCGGGCCTGCACTTCTCGACCTCGGCGTTCGCCCCGAAGCACTACCCGAAGGACATCATCGCCTACGCCAACTCGCGTGGCGCCGAGAAGGTGATGTACGCCGGGTACTTCCCGATGGGGCTGTCGCTCGAACGGATCTTCACGGAGCTGCCGAACGTGCCGCTGAAGGACGACCGCTGGGAGCCGTTCCTGCGGGGCAACGCCCGGCGGATCCTCAAGCTCGACCAGTAGCCGCCTCACCACCCTCCGGAGCGCGGGTCGGGACCTCCGACCACCACGGCGGGACCAACGGCCCTAGGGCGACCCTCCTCGGAAACGAGAACCTGGTTCCAGTCTCCACTGCGACCATCCCGAGGGGGAACCTGATGCGACCCGACGACCACTACGTGGTGATCTCCTGCGACACCCACGCCGGTGGCAGCCACGCCCAGTACCGCGAGTACCTCGACGACGAGTACAAGCCGGCGTTCGACGCCTGGCGGGCGAAGTACAAGAACCCCTTCAAGGACCTGAAGGACACCGACGACCGCGTCCGCAACTGGGACGCCGATCGCCGCGACGGTGACCAGAACCGCGACGGCGTCGTCGGCGAGGTCATCTTCCCGAACACGGTCCCGCCGTTCTTCCCCAGCTTCGTGCTGTTCGCCCAGCCCCCCACGGCCGACGAGTACGAGCTGCGCCACGCTGGCATCCGGGCCCACAACCGGTGGATGGCCGACTACTGCGCCCAGAAGCCCGAGGCCCGCGCCGGCATCGGCCAGATCTTCCTCAACGACATCGACGACACGCTCGAGGACATCCGCTGGATCCACGAGCACGGCCTGCGCGGCGGTGTGCTGATCGGCTCGGTGCCCCCCACCTGCGACTGGCTCGCCCCGCTCTACGACCCCATCTACGACCCGGTGTGGGCCCTGTGCCAGGAGCTCGACATCCCGGTGAACGCCCACGTCGGCACCGGTGGCCCGGTCTACAAGCCGGCTCCCGCCATGCCGCTGGTGCACTTCGAGGAGATCCCGTTCTACGGCCAGCGCCCGCTGACCTACATGATCCTCGGCGGCGTCTTCGAGCGCTTCCCCGAGCTCAAGTTCACCCTCACCGAGGCCGGCTGCGCCTGGATCCCCGACCAGCTCGAGAAGCTCGACCTGCTCATGGACAGCATCCGCACCAACACCGCCGGCGAGATGCGCATCGCCGGTGAGATCGTGCCGCCGAAGTCGGCCACCGAGTACTTCCAGCAGAACTGCTACGTCGGCATCAGCCAGCCGTCGCCGAAGGACATCGACGCCGCGGTGATGCTCGGTGTCGACCGGATCATGTGGGGCAGCGACTACCCCCACGACGAGGGCACGTTCCCCTTCACCTACGAGCACCTGCGCCAGGTGATGGGCCACCTCAAGCCCGAGCAGATCCAGCGGATCCTCTCCGGCACCGCCGCCGAGATCTTCAAGTTCGATCTCGACGCCCTCCAGCCGGCCGCCGACCAGTTCGGGCCCACCATGGCCCAGGTCGCCGAGCCGCTCACGGAGATGCCGGAGAACCCGAACCAGGCCCTCATGAAGGCGGCGTACCAGCTCGCCAAGCGCTGAGAACGCCGGATCCCCCCTTCGGGGCCGCTCGGCCGCCCGCCTCGCTCCCGGGGCGGGCGGTTGCGCGCCCGGGCGGCGATGATGGGCCGGTGACGAGCGAGCCCCCGCAGCCCGGGCCCGGCGCCCCGGCCGACGACCGGCTCCGCCACAACCGTGAGGTGTGGGCGGTGGTCAGCGCCGACCACACCGACGCCGAGGCCGAGGCTCGCTGGGCCACCGACGAGATCGGGTGGGGCCTCTTCGCCGTCCCCGAGTCCGAGCTCGGCGTGCTCGGTGACCTCGAGGGCACCGACGTGCTCGAGCTGGGCTGCGGCACGGCGTCGCTGGCGGGCCGCCTCGCCCGTCGTGGGGCGCGGGTGGTCGGGGTCGACCTGAGCCGCGAGCAGCTCGCCACGGCCCGCCGCTGCCAGCTCGCGTTCGGTCCGTCGTTCCCGCTCGTCGAGGCGTCCGGCGAGGAGGTGCCGCTGCGGTCGGCGTCGTTCGACCTGGTCGTGAGCGACTACGGCGTCGCCCCGTGGTGCGACCCGACCCGGTGGCTGCCCGAGGCGGCGCGGCTGCTGCGCCCCGGCGGCCGGCTGGTCTTCCTCACCAACAGCGTGCTGGCCGGGATGTGCGTGCCGGCCGAGGGCGGGGTGGCGGGGGAGCGGCTCCTTCGCCCGCAGCGCGACCTTGCCCGCATCGCCTGGCCGGGCGGCGGCGTCGAGCACCACCCCGGCCACGGCGACTGGGTGCGGGAGCTGCGCGCCGCGGGCCTCGTCGTCGAGGCGCTCCACGAGCTGCACGCGCCGCCCGGTGCTGCGACGCCGGACTACTACGAGATCGTCACCGCCGAGTGGGCGCAGGCCTGGCCGGCCGAGGATCTCTGGGTGGCCACCCGCCCCTGACCGCTCTGCTCCTCTGGTTCAGCTGGTGAACCCAGAGGCGACGTGCTGTACCAGAGGGGGGATGGGTCAGCGGTCACCGGCGGCCCAGCGGGCCTCGGTGTCGGAGCGGTACTCCTCGGCGAGGTCGGTGACGGCAGGAGGGAGGGCACCGGCGGCCAGGTCGGCCACCGTCGTGCCCTCGAGCACCCGGCGCAAGCCGGCCCGCACGGCCATCCACACCACCGGCAGCTCGGCGGCGGGGCCGCGGTACTCCATGGCGCTCAGGCTCTGGTCGCGGACCTCGGCGAGGGGGCCGTCGACGGCCCGGAAGATGTCGGCCAGGGTGATCTGGTCGGCGGGCCGGCCGAGCACGAAGCCGCCGTCGGGCCCGCGCTGGCTGCGCACGATCCGGTCGGTG
>CAMFLJ010000111.1 GCA_945957335.1 uncultured Actinomycetes bacterium
GTCATGACCTCGACCGAGATCTCGAGGATCTCCTCGATGGTCTCCTGGCGGCGGCGCGCCCGGCGATCGAGGCGGGCCGGCTCCTCCTGGGCTGGACTGGGGGTGGCGCTCATGGGCCCGATGCTATCGGGGCCGTAGCCAAATTTCTAGTTGACAGCTTTAGCTATGACCTATAACCATAGCTACGTGAACACGAACGCCCTGGCAGGAGAATCCGCGATGACCGGCACGAGCAGCAGGTGGTGGCTCCGCACCGACAGCGAGGAGATCGTGATCGACGCCCCGGCGCACACGATCTACGCCCTCCTCGCCGAGATGCCCCGCATGGGCGAGTGGAGCCCCGAGTGCCAGCAGGTCGAGTGGACCAACGGCTCCACCGACGCCGTCGTCGACGCCACCTTCGTCGGCCACAACAAGGGCGGCCCCGCCGGGCTCATGAAGTGGTCGCGCAACGGCCGCATCCTCGAGGCCGACCCCGGCCGCACCTTCGCCTTCTTCACCGAGGAGGGCGGCCGCGAGTCCACCGTCTGGCGCTACGAGCTCGAGCCCGCCGACGGAGGCGCCACCCTCGTGCGCGAGTCCTACGACGTGCACTGGATCCCGACATGGGCCCGCATCGTCGACGTCCCCACCAACCGGGCCAAGGAGCTCCGTGAGGGCATGCGCCACACGCTGAGCAACCTCAAGGTCGCGGCCGAAGCAGCCACGGCTCCCGGCACCGACGCCGGCTGAGCCGGCCGAATCCCCGCAGCACCCACCCGGGCCCACGCGGCCCGACCCGCACCACCAGGCGGTCGCTGAGCGCGGCGCGCCTTCACACCAACCACCGCTCACCAAGGAGCACCGCCATGTACTCGACCTACCGCGCCGCGCCCGAGATCGACGCCGTCACCACCGCCATCGCCATCCCCGGCCTCGGCCACCTGCCCGTGAACTCCTACGTCCTCCACGGCGCCGAGCCGATCCTGGTCGACACCTGCCCGATCGTGCTGCGCGACGAGTACCTCGACGCCCTCGGCACCGTCATCGACCCAGGTGACCTGCGCTGGCTGTGGCTCACCCACACCGACCCCGACCACATCGGCGCGGTGGCCGCCTTGCTCGACGCCAACCCGCAGCTGCGGGTGATCACCACCTTCTTCGGGGTCGGGATCATGGGCCTGCAGTCGCCGCTGCCGATGGACCGGGTCAACTTCGTCAACCCCGGCGAGACCATCACCATCGGCGCCCGCACCCTCACCGGCGTGAAGCCGCCCGCCTTCGACAACCCCATCACCGTCGGCTTCCACGACAGCGCCACCAACGCCCTGTTCACGTCCGACTGCTTCGGCGCCCTCTTCGCCGACGAGCCGCCGCAGCGCGCCGACGATGCCGGCTCCGACATGCAGGGCGGCCAGGTGCTCTGGGGCACCATCGACTCCTCCTGGCTCCACAAGGTCGACAGCGACATGTTCGCCTTCGACCTCGAGCGCATCCGCCGCATCGAACCGGATCACGTGCTCAGCGGCCACCTGCCCGCGGCCTCCGGCGCCATGCTCCCCACGCTGCTCGACACCCTCGCCCGGGTGCCCGCCGCCGACCCGTTCCCGGCGCCCGACCAGGCCGCCCTCGACGCCATGCTCGCCCAGATGGCCCAGCCGGTCCCCGCGTAGGACCTGCCGGACACTGCGGGGGCCCGCCAGTGGCGGGCCCCCGCAGGGACCCGCCTAGAGAGCTGCCCGGCCCGCCTTCTTCAGGGGGATCGAGCCCGCCTCGGCCAGGCCGCGGATGGTGTCGCGCATCGTCTCGAGCGGGTCGCGGAACGACACGCCGAGCTCGTCGGTCGTGTGGCTGTCGTCGACCGGCACGCAGCGCACCAGGTACACCATCCCGTCCCGCGTGAACGTGGCCGCCCGGCCCAGCAGGCGCGACAGGCGCTCGTTGAGCGCACCGAACGCCAGCATCACGTCGCCCGGCACCGGGATGCGGCGGATGCGGGTGCCGGTCGCCTGCTCCATCAGGTCGCTCAGCTCACCCAACGGCAGGTAGTGCCCGCCGCACGTGAAGCGCCGCGGCCCCAGCCCCGGCTCCATCGCCGCCGCGTGCACCGCCGCCAGGTCGCGCACGTCGACCATCGACCACGCCCCGACCTCGGTGATCATGCCGGCCTTCAGGAACGGCGGCAGCCCACCGGCCGCCTCGCCGCGCCGCTCCCCCGCCGGCGGTCCGGCCACCGCCATCGGATAGGTGCACACCACCGGCGCGCCCGCCTCCTGCAGGTGCCGGGCGAAGCGCTCGGCCGCCACCTTCGAGGCCGCGTACGGGCCCAGGCCGTCGACCACCGGGCTCTCGGGACCGACCACTGCGTCGTCGGTCGGGTACAGCACGCTGCCACTCGACACGTGCACGATCGGGTCGAGCCCCAACCGGGCCGCGCCGCCCAGCACGTTGCGAGTGCCCTGCTCGTTGGTGGCCGCCATCGCCTCGTCGCCCGCCGCACCGGTGCTCACCACTGCGGCGGTGTGCAGCACCGCGTCGCAGCCCTCCAACGCCTCGTTCACCACGGCCTCGTCGGTGACGTCACCGATGACCACGTCGTCGCACGGGACACCCAACGCACCCGCTGTGCGGGCGAGCCGGTCACGGCTGCGCACGAGGAAGCGCACGTCGTGGCCGGCATCGGCCAGGGCCCGGGCGCTGTGGGCCCCGATGAAGCCCGAACCCCCGGTCACCAGCACCCGACGGGGAGTGGGCGGCGCGCTCGACACCATGGCGATCAGCCCCCCACCCGGTTCTTCTGCGACACCCGATCGGCGTCGATCTTCAGCGACGCCGTCGACGTCAGCGGCGGGTCGACCTTCACCATGAAGGCCGGGTCGCACTCGAAGGTGCCCCGCTCCTCCGGCGCCCACTGCACGTACTCGGTGCCCTGCAGCCGCATCACCATCCCGCAGTCACCCGGCAGGTTGGCGCCCGGGTCCGACGGCGAGTGCAGGCCGCCACCGGTCCAGTGGTGCACCTGGCCCAGCTGCTGGAGCACGCACGCACTGGTGAGGTTCGAGCCGCACTCCTTCGCACCCGTCGCCCACAGCAGGAACGCCGAGGTCGACTGCGCCCCGAGCAGCGACACGTCGCCACCGGCGCCCTTCACGATGTCGATGTACTGCTGGGTGGCCGGGTTCACGTCGGCCTGCTCGAGCGGCGTGTAGGTCATCCGCACGTACAGGTCGTCACCCAGACCCGACACGTTCCAGTCGGCCAGCTGCGGCGTGGCGAAGTTGGTCTCGCTGAACCAGATCGGGTCGTAGCCCACCTGGTGGGCCGCATCGAGCAGGTTCTCGAAGTGCGGGATCGGCGTGCCCGAGAAGTAGACCATCTCGGCCCCGCACTCCTTCAGGCGCAGGGCGATCGGCTTCCAGTCGGCCTCGCCCTGGATGGCGTAGGTCTGCCGGCAGGCGTCGAGGAACTCGAAGCCCTGCGTCGTGTAGGTGCCCAGCATCTTCTCGGTGGCGTCGATCGTCGACGGCAGGCTGCTGTAGACCACCGCGGCCTTCTTCACCTGCGTCGGGAACGCCCGGGCCAGCGCCGCGGCCTGCTGCACGACGTTGAAGTCGGTCGGGTTCGGGTTGGGCTGCACCATCAGCGGCGCCATGGCGAACTCGGAGTTGCTGGTGAAGCCCGGCACCGTCGCCAGCGAGCAGTTCAGGCGGGCCGGCTCGGACCCACCGTCGAGCGCGAAGCCTTGGCCCACCAGCATGAACACCTGCGAGCACGCCTCCTGCACGGCGTTCGAGGCCTCCAACACCTTGGCGTCGTAGTAGCGGCCCACCACCTTGCGGCCCTCGATCCCGCCCTGGGCGTTGCACCAGTCGATCATCGCCTTCACCGCGTCGGACATCTCGTGGTTCAGGCCGGGGGCGCCCTGGTAGCCGGCGTCGTCGCCGTAGCCGATCGTGATCGAGTCGTCGGTGACGCCCAGCTGCGTGGCACCTGACGCGGCGCCGGGGCCGCACGGCGAGGTGAGGTCGCCGAACGTGGCCTCCTGCACCTGCGTCTTGCCCTGCACCTGCGTGGCCCCCGCCTCGGGGTCGGTCCCGCGCCGGCCCGCGCACCCGACCGCCGACAGCAGCGCCGCGGCGACGAGCAGCGCGGCGCCCACGCGCCACCCCCGAGCCCTCGTGGCTGTCCGGGTCCGGCGGGAGAACGTGTTCGTCATGGCGGCACCCCCTGTGCCGTTCGGTCAGCTCAGGGACGGGCAACGGGTGGTCATGACGGCACACCCAACGCCGAGGTCAGCTCCTGAGCCGCCGCGTGCAGGTCGTCGATGAGCTCCCATGGATCGGGCAACGTGCCCGGGGTGCCCATCACCGACACGTCTAACTCGTCGCGGAAGCTCCAGGCAGTGACGTTCAGCCCGATTCCTTCGAGGATCGGTCCCATCGAATAGAGCGCAGTGACCCTCGCCCCGTCGATGGCCGGCAGGTCGGCCGGGCCCCGCACGTTCGACGCCACCAGGTTGATCGGCGGCCTCGTCCGGTCGGCCAGGTGGGTGCGGGCCCACAGCTGGATGCCCACCGGGTAGAGCATCGGCGGTGTGAGCGCGGCCCGGCCCTCGAACAGCTCGGTGCCCAGCGCCTCGCGCACCCGCCGCGCCGCCGCCGTGGCCGCGTGCACCCGCCGCACCCGCTCGACCGGGTCGGGGATGTCGGTGCCCATCGGCACCGCGATGCTGTCGACGTGGTTGCCGCTGAAGTGCACCTCGTCGGCCGAGGTGGTCATCGGCATGCCCGCGGTGAGGTCGCGCTCGGGCAGCTCGCCGTGGCGGAGCAGGTAGCGGCGGAGCGCGCCGCCCACCACGGCCAGGAACATGTCGTTGAGCGTGGCGTCCGCGCCCTTGCGGGCCCGGAGCAGCTCGGGCAGGTCGAGCGCGGTCATGGCGAAGGTGCGCTCCGGCACCAGTGACGCGTTGAACGACGTGCGGGGGCAGGAGAAGTAGCCCGGCACGTCCACCTCGACCTCGCGGGTGGCCTTCCGCGACGCCCGGATGCCTTTCACCGACCGGCCCACCAGGCGCGGCACGCCCAGCGCCCGCCGGCTGCCGTTGGCCAACGCCTGGCGCACGAGCTCCTTGTCGGTGGGCATCGGCTCGGGGTGGGCCGGTTCGACGTGGGCGTCGGCGTCGTCGATCACGAACGCGTTCTCGAGCAGGGCCACCGCCGCCATGCCGTCGGCCAGGGCGTGGTGGAGCTTCATCACGAACGCCACCCGGTCGCCGGCCAGGCCCTCGACCACCGTCAGGTCCCACAGCGGCCGGTCGCGCGGCAGCTGCACCGCCGCGATCTCGGCCACGATCCCGGCCAGCTCCCGCTCGCCGCCTCCGCGGGCGTCGCGCCAGTGGACGTGGCGCTTCATGTCGACCCGGCCATCCTCGACCCACACAGGGTGGCCGAGGCGATAGGGCACGGGCACGGCCCGGCGGCGCAGCACCGGCATGCGGTCGAGGCTCAGCTCGATCAGGTCGACCAGCTCGTCGGTCGTGAACTCGTCGGTCCGCGCCGACAGGTCCATCACCACGACCTTCAGCGTGTGCATGTGGGCGGCACGGGTCTCGGAGTAGAGGAAGCGGGCGTCGAGCCCTGTCAGTTCCTGCACCCGGCACCCCCTTTCGGCCCTACCCGTCCCCCCGGACAACAGCGAGTGTGCGACCAGGGCCAGGCGCCGCCTAGGGACTTTGGGAGGGGATGGACATGGCCGGATTCAACCTCGCGGACCTGTGGGAGCTCGTCGCCGACGCCGTCCCCGACCGGTTCGCGGTGATCCAGGGCGATCGCCGCCTCACCTACGCCGACCTCGACGCGCGGGCGAACCGACTGGCCCGACGCCTGCTCGACGCCGGCATCGGCCCCGGCGACTCGGTCGGCCTCCAGCTGGTGAACGGGAGCGAGTACCTCGAGGGCATGCTCGCCTGCTTCAAGGTGCGGGCCGTCCCGATCAACGTGAACTACCGCTACGTCGACGCCGAGCTGCGCTACCTCTACGCCGACGCCGGGCTGCGGGCGCTGGTCCACCACCGTCAGTTCGCGCCGATGATCGGCCCCGCCCTCGAGGCCATGGCCGAGCAGCGCCTGGTGCTCGAGGTCGACGACGGCAGCGCCTCCACCGCGTCACCCTGGGCCGAGGAGTACGAGGCCGCCCTCGCCGCCGCGCCCTCCGACGCCCCGCCCGCCGTCGAGGGCCGCAACGGCGGCGACCTCTACTGCGTCTACACCGGCGGCACCACCGGCGCCCCCAAGGGCGTGATGTGGCGCCACGAGGACATCTTCTTCGCGGCCATGGGCGGCGGCGACCCGCTGCAGATGGGCAACCACGTCGCCACGCCCGAGGAGCTGCCCTCCCGCCTGCTGGAGTTCGGCGTCGTCGCCCTGCCGGTGCCGCCGTTCATGCACGCCAGCGCCCACTGGCTGGCGTTCTCCAACTTCTTCGGCGGCGGCACCCTCGTGCTGCTGCCCGGCGGCCACTTCGACCCGGTGCTCACCTGGCACCTCGTCGAAGCCGAGCGGGTCAACGTGCTCGTTGTCGTCGGCGACGCCATGGCCCGCCCCCTGCTCGACGAGCTCGCCCGCCAGGGCACGACCCACGACGTGTCGTCGCTCATGGCCATCGGCTCGGGCGGGGCGATCATGTCGCGCTCCACCAAGGAGGAGATCGCCCGGCTCCTGCCCGGCATCTTCGTCACCGACGCCTTCGGGTCCTCCGAGACCGGCCAGCTCGGCGGCGCCCCACCCCCCGACGACGCCTTCGGCGCGCCCCGCCTGAAGGTCGACGACCGCACCACCGTGCTCGACGACGACCTGCGCCCCGTCGTGCCCGGCTCCGCCACCATCGGCCACCTCGCCCGCGGCGGCCACGTGCCCCTCGGCTACCGGGGCGACCAGGCCAAGTCGGCCACCACCTTCGTCGAGGTCGACGGGCGCCGCTGGGCCCTCCCGGGCGACCTCGCCACGGTGGGGCCGGACGGCTCTATCACCGTGTTGGGGCGGGCCTCACAATGCATCAACACGGGTGGGGAGAAGGTCTACCCGGAGGAGGTGGAAGGGGTTCTGAAGGGCCACCCCGACGTGGTCGACGCCGTCGTCGTCGGGCTCCCCGACGAGCGCTGGGGTGAGCACGTCACCGCGGTGGTTCAGGCCCGACCCGAACGCTCCCCCTCCCTCGACGACCTGCGGGACCACGCCCGCCTGTCACTGGCCAGCTACAAGCTCCCCAAGCAGCTCGTGCTGGTCGACCACATCGAACGATCGCCGAGCGGCAAGGCCGACTACCGCTGGGCCAGGGACACCGCAGCAGCCGAAGAGCAACCGGCCTGACGCCGGGGCGAGCACCGGGAGGAGAAGGCGGATGGTGGAACGGGTGACCGGCATGGACGCCGCCTTCCTCGAGCTCGAGTCGCCGACGATGCACCTCCACGTCGTGGGCGTGCTGGTGCTCGACCCCTCGACCGCGGCCGGCGGGTTCACGCCCGAGCGCCTGGCCCAGCTGTTCACCGAGCGGCTGCACCTCATCCCCCCGTTCCGCCGCAAGGTGGTGGAGGTGCCCGGCGGGCTCGACCACCCGCGCTGGATCGAGGACGACGGCTTCGACCTCGACAACCACCTGCTCTTCCACGACCTCGGCGGCGACGCCACCACCGACGACCTCGAACGGTTCGTCGGCGAAGTGTCGGCCGAGCCGCTGCGCCGCGACGTGCCGCTGTGGCAGACGAACCTGGTCGAGGGCTTCGCCGACGGCACCGTCGCCGTCGTCACCAAGATCCACCACGCCCTGATGGACGGCTCGGCCGGCGGCGACATCATGACGATGCTGCTCGACCTCACGCCCGACCCGCCCGAGCCCACCGACGCGTCGGCGGCGCCCGACGAGACGTCGACGAAGGTCGAGCGCCCGCCCTCGGCCCGCCGGCTGCTGCTCGGCGTCGGACCGGCTGCGTTCATGCGCCTGGCCCGCGTGCCCGGCGCCATCTGGCACACCGTGTCGAGCATGGCCGGCTCGGCCAAGGAGGTCGCCGCCCAGCCGGGGGCCATCCTCAGCTTCGCCCCCACCTCGCCGCTCAACGGGCCCCTCACCCCGCACCGCACGGTGGCCTTCCGGCGTTGCTCGCTCGACGACCTCTCGCTCGTGCACCACGCCCTCGACGTCACCATCAACGACGTCGTCCTGTCGGCCACGACCATGGCGATGCGCGGCTACCTGGTGGCCCGCGACGAGACGCCCGACGAGCCGCTGGTGGCGTCGGTTCCGGTCGACCGCCGCCGCGACGGCGAGCAGTTCGGCAACCACACCTCGAACATCCTCGTGCGCCTGCCCGTGCAGCTCGACGACGCCCGGGCCGTCGTCGCCTCGGTGCACGAGACCTCGACGGTGGCCAAGGCCGCCGGCCAGGCCCTCGACAGCACCCTGCTCGACCGCTGGATCGGCCTGCTGCCCGCCGCCCTGCTCACCGCCGGCGCCGCCGTGTACTCACGCTTCGGCCTGGGCCGGCACCACCCGCCGATCTTCAACACCATCGTGTCGAACATGCCCGGGCCGCCCATGCCGCTCTACCTGGCCGGTGCCCGGATCGTGGCGCTCTACCCGATGGGCCCGCTGATCGCGAACACCGGCCTGAACCTCACCGTGCTCAGCCACGACGGCAAGGTCGACGTCGGCATCATCGCCTGCCCCGACCTGGTCGACGACGTGGGCGAGCTGGCCGACCGCTTCGTCGACGCCGTCGCCGCCCTCGTCACCCTCTCGACACCGTTACCCGACCTCGCGACCGACATGGTCGACGTGCCCGACCCCTCCGAGGTCGAGACCGGCAGCCCGATCGACCTGCGCGAGATGCCGGACCTCAACCTGCCCGACCACCCCCGACCCGAGTCGCAGGAGCGGCGGGAGGTGCCCGACCTGCCCCGACCGACGCTCGCCGTCCCCGAGGGAGCCGGATGACCATCGACACCGCTGCGCCGCAACCATCCGACGAGGAACCGTCCTCGACCCACCCGCTGATGGTGGTGCCGTGCGCGGTCGGCCGACAGGTGAAGAGCGCGTACGACGGGTTCGAGCGGATGTTCTCCGAGCGCGCCCCCACCCGGGCGCTCACCGCCGTGCCCCGCACCGCCCACTTCATGGGCAGCACGGCGTGGCGAGCCAGCGACCGGCCCGTCGACCTGCCCATGCCGTCGCTCTCGATCGGCCTGGCCGCCCAGGTGGCCATCGACGAGCTCATCCTCGCCTTCGCCATGGGGCCCAACCGCTACCCCACCCCCCACGACTTCGACCGCGTCGCCGCCGAGCTGGCCCACGCCCGCCTCCTCTACGACGCCCGTGGCTGGCTCGACGACCCGTCGTCGTACCACCGCACCCCGCCGCCGCTCACCGACCCGTCGTTCGACCGCGGCAAGTTCCTCAACACGCCCTACGAGCGGCTGCTCTTCCCCAGCGGCTGGGAGCCCCGCCCCGACGAGCCCGGCGCCGCCCGCTGGAACGGTTATACGGCAAACCACACGGCCTCCGCCACGGTGCTGCGCCACGAGGGCGGGCCCCGGCCGTGGGTCGTCGCCATCCACGGCTTCGCCATGGGCACGCCCAACATGGACCTGTTCGGGCTGCACGCCATCCACCTCCACCGCGACCTCGGCCTCAACGTGCTCATGCCCGTGCTCCCGCTGCACGGCCCCCGCAAGGTCACCAAGGTGAGCGGCGAGGCGTTCCTGTCGTTCGACCTCATGAACACCGTCCACGGCCTGGCCCAGTCGGTGTGGGACATCCGCCGCCTCATCGGCTGGGTGCGCGCCCAGGGCGCCCCGAAGGTGGCCGTCTACGGCGTGTCGCTCGGCGGCTACACGGCCAGCCTCCTCGCCGGCATCGTCGACGACCTCGACGCCGTCGTCGCCGGCATCCCCGTCTCCGACTTCCCCTCGCTCTTCCTCCACCAGGCGCCCCACCACATGCGCCTGCGGGCGGTCGAGAACGAGGTGCTCGACGGCAACGCCGAGATCGTCCACCGGGTCGTGTCGCCCCTGGCGTTCGCGCCCAAGGTGCCCCACGACCGGCGCTTCATCTTCGCCGGGCTCGGCGACCGCATGGCCCCGCCCGACCAGGCGCTGGCGCTGTGGCGCCACTGGGACGAGCCCGAGATCTCGTGGTACGCCGGCAACCACGTCGGCTACCTGTGGTCGCGCCAGGTCACCGCCTTCATCAACGACAGCCTCGAGGCCAGCGGCTGCTGGACCCGGCCCACCACCCGCCCCGGGATCGGCGAGCCGTGAAGGCCGACGCCACCGCGTTCCCCGAGCCGGACGAACCGACAACGCCGTCGGTCGGGGCGGCCCGCGACCCGGGGTTCCTGCGCGCCGTGCGCCCGGTGCTCGAGTTGTACTGCCGGTACTTCCGCTCCGAGGTGCGGGGCTGGGACCGCGTGCCGGCGAAGGGGCCTTTCCTCGTGGTGGGCAACCACTCCGGCGGGCAGACCCCGCCCGACATCCCCGTGCTGCTCACCTCGTGGTGGCGCAAGCGCGGCGACGACGAGCCCATCTACGCCCTGTTCCACTCGATGCTGGCCAACGCCCCGATCATCGGCCCCGCTCTCGCCAGGGC
>CAMFLJ010000112.1 GCA_945957335.1 uncultured Actinomycetes bacterium
TTCCTGCGCAAGGCCGAGCAGCTCGTCGACGACGGTGCCGACTTCCTCGACGTCGGTGGCGTCGAGGGGGGCCCGGGCGACGAGGTCACCGAGGCCGAGGAGCTCGAGCGGGTCGTGCCCGCCGTGGAGGCCTTGAAGGCGCGCTTCGACGTGCCGCTGTCGGTCGACACGTGGCGGGCATCGGTCGCGAAGGCGTGCTTCGAGGCGGGTGCGGTGGTCGGCAACGACATCAGCGGCTTCGGCGACCCCGACTACCTGCCGGTGTGCGCCGCCGCCGGCGCCTCGGTCGTGGCCACCCACATCCGCACCAAGCCCCGCGTGCCCGACCCCGACCCCCACTACGACGACGTCGTGCAGACGGTGTGCGACTTCCTGGCCGACCGCGCCCGCCAGGCCCGCGAGGCCGGCATCCCGCCGGAGCGGATCATGGTCGACGCCGGCCTCGACCTCGGCAAGAGCGAGCCGCAGTCGCTGGTGCTGCTGCGGGCCTCCGACCGCCTCGCCGAGCTCGGCTACCCGGTGTTCCTGTCGGCGTCGAACAAGCGCTTCCTCTGGACCCTCCTCGACGTCGACCGGGCGTCTGCCGGCGACGGCACCATGGCCGCCCACGCCCTCGGCATCGCCCTGGGCTGTCGCATCCTGCGGGCCCACGACGTGCGCAACGGCCGCCGCGTCGCCGACGTCATGGCGTCCGTGCTCGCCGCGGCATGAACGTCGACCTCGGCGCCCCCGTCCACCTGCTGAAGGGGGGCGACGACGTCATCCTCGGCGAGGCCGTCACCGACCTCGTGCGCCAGCTGGTGGGCAACGGCGACCGCTCCCTGATGGTCGAGGAGCTCACCGTCGAGTCGCACCTCGGGCCCGACGACAACGGCTACGACATCGGCGCGCTGGTCGACGCGGCCCAGACGCCTCCCTTCCTCACCGACCGGCGCGTGGTGGTGGCGCGCCACGCCGGCGTGTTCTCGACCAAGGACGCCGTCGCGCCGCTCGTCGCCTACCTGGCCGACCCGCTCGGGTCGACCTCCCTGGTGCTGGTGTGGGAGAAGGACCCCCGTCCCCAGCGCCAGCCCAAGCTGCCCGCGGTGCCCAAGAGCCTGGCCGACGCCGTCACCGCCGCCGGGGGAGTGGTGGTCGACACCGCGCCCGGCACCGGCAAGGCGCAGTCGGGGTGGATCGACGAGCACCTCGCCGGGGCGGCGGTGAAGCTCGACCCCTCCGCCCGCCGCCTGGTGGCCGACCACATCGGCAGCGAGGCGGGCCGCCTGCCGGGCCTGCTCTCCACCCTCGAGGGCGCGTTCGGGGCCGGCACCAAGGTGAGCGCCGACGACATCACGCCCTACCTGGGCGAGGCGGGCGACGTCGCGCCCTGGGACCTCACCGACGCCATCGACGCGGGCGACGTGCCGAAGTCGCTCGACGTGCTGCACCGCATGCTCGGCGGCGGCGGTCGCCACCCCCTGCAGGTCATGGCCACCCTCACCAACCACTACCTGCGCATGCTGCGCCTCGACGACCCCACCATCCGGGGCGACAAGGCCGCCGCCGAGGTGCTCGGCATCAGGGGCAGCACGTTCCCGGCCAAGAAGGCGCTCGACGGGGCCCGACGGCTCGGCACCGAGCGGCTCGCCCAGTTCGGGGCCCTTCTCGCCGAGGCCGACCTCGACCTCCACGGGGCCAAGGCGTGGCCGCCCGAGCTGGTGGTCGAGGTGCTGGTCGCCCGCCTGGCCGGCCGCAGCCGCACCGCACGCGCCCGCCGCTGAGCGGCCCCGGACGCGCAACGGCCGGAGCGTCGCTCCGGCCGTCGGTCAGATCGGTTGGTCGGGCGCCGGGCGCCCGGGCATCACTCGGCCGCGGCCTCGGCGGCGGCGATGCGCTTCATCAGGCGGCTCTTGCGGCGAGCGGCCTGGTTCTTGTGGATCACGCCCTTGCTGGCGGCCTTGTCGAGGCGCTTGATGGCCAGGCGGGTCAGCTCGGCGGAGTCCTCGGAGCCCTGCTCGGCGGCGGTGATCGCACGCTTCTGGCGGGTCTTCAGCTCGGAGCGAACGGCCTTGTTGCGCAGGCGGCGGCGCTCGTTCTGCTTGTTGCGCTTGATCTGGCTCTTGATGTTGGCCACGGTTGCACCTTCGTCGGGGCTGGTCGCCGGGGTCGGGGGACACCGGCGGGGAGATGAGGCGGCAGGCGCGCAGGCGCCCGGCACGAGTCGGAGATCATAGCGGGCGACGGCGGCCGAGTCACACACCGGGCCCTGCGGTGGTCGGTGCGGGGACACCGGCCCACTAGGCTCGACCGACGCTCGCGCCCCGCCGGGGGCGCACCGGCTCCGTCCAGAAGGAACCCTCCGCGCCCCGTGGCCTCGCTCGACCGCTACCGCAACCTGTGCATCATCGCCCACATCGACCACGGCAAGTCCACCCTGGCGGACCGCCTGCTCGAGCTGTGCGGCGCGGTCGATCCGCGTGACATGCGGGCCCAGTACCTCGACTCGATGGACATCGAGCGCGAGCGGGGCATCACGATCAAGCTGCAGAGCGTCCGGCTCGACTACAAGGGCCACAACATCCACCTGATCGACACGCCGGGCCACGTCGACTTCGGCTACGAGGTCAGCCGCTCGCTGGCCGCGTGCGAGGGCGCCATCCTCCTCGTCGACGCCGCCCAGGGCATCGAGGCCCAGACGCTGGCCAACTGCTACCTCGCCCTCGAGCACGACCTCGAGATCGTGGCGGCGCTCAACAAGATCGACCTGCCCGCCGCCGACCCCGACCGCTACGCGGCCGAGATCGAGAAGGTCCTCGGCATCCCCGCCGACGAGATCCTGCGGGTCAGCGCCAAGACCGGCGAGGGTGTCGGCGAGCTGCTCGACGCCGTCGTCGAACGCATCCCGCCGCCCGTCGGCGACCCCGACGCTCCGCTGCAGGGCCTGATCTTCGACTCGCACTTCGACCAGTACCGCGGCGTCGTGTCGTCGATCCGGGTCGTCAACGGCACGATGCCCACCGGTGCGCGGCTGCGCTTCGTGCAGGCCGGCGCCACCCACGACGCCGACGAGGTCGGCGTCCGCACCCCCGACCCGACCCCGGTGGCATCGCTCTCGGCCGGCGAGGTCGGCTACCTCATCGCCGGCATCAAGGACGTCGGCGAAGCCCGCTCCGGTGAGACCGTCACGCTGGCCGCCGACCCGGCTCCTGCGCTCGAGGGCTACGACGAGCCCCGCCCCATGGTGTTCTGCGGGCTCTACCCGGTCGAGGGCGACGACTTCCCGAACCTGCGCGAGGCCCTCGAGAAGCTCCGGCTCAACGACAGCTCCTACACGTTCCAGCCCGAGTCCTCCGGCGCCCTCGGCTTCGGGTTCCGCTGCGGGTTCCTCGGCCTGCTGCACATGGAGATCATCCGCGAGCGCCTCGAGCGCGAGTTCAACCTCGCCCTCATCGCCACCGCGCCGTCGGTGCAGTACGTGGTGAACAAGGCCAACGGCGATGTCATCACCATCGACAACCCGTCCGAGCTGCCGCCGGCCACCGAGGTCGAGGACATCGAGGAGCCCTACCTCAAGGCCACGATCCTCACGCCCACGGCCTACACCGGCACCCTGATGGAGCTGTGCCAGCAGCGCCGCGGCGACCTCGTGAAGATCGAGTACCTCTCGCCCGAGCGCATGGAGCTCATCTACGACATGCCCCTGGCCGAGGTCGTCACCGACTTCTTCGACCAGATGAAGAGCCGCACCCAGGGCTACGCCAGCCTCGACTACGACCCGTCGGGCTACCGGCGCTCGAACCTGGTGAAGGTCGACATCCTCCTCAACTCGGTGCCGGTCGACGCGTTCTCGATGATCGTGCACAAGGACAAGGCCTACGGCTACGGCCAGCGCATGACCGAGAAGCTCAAGGAGCTCATCCCGCGCCAGCTGTTCGACGTGCCGATCCAGGCGGCCATCGGCGGGCGGATCATCGCCCGCGAGACCGTGAAGGCCAAGCGCAAGGACGTGCTCGCCAAGTGCTACGGCGGCGACATCAGCCGCAAGCGCAAGCTGCTCGAGAAGCAGAAGGAGGGCAAGAAGCGGATGAAGAACATCGGCCGCGTCGAGGTCCCCCAGGAAGCCTTCGTCTCCGCCCTCCGCCTCGACGACTGACCCGGCCCGGGCGTTAGCACTCTCGCCCGTCGTCTGCTTGCGGCGGGGGCGGCCCGGGTAACATCGGAGCACCCATCGGCGCCGGCGTGCGCCCGGTGGCCGGCCCCCAACACCTCGACCGTGACGGTTCCCATGCTCGACGAACGCAAGGCCACCATCCTGCGGGCGGTGGTCACCGAGTACATCGAGACGGCCCAGCCGGTGGGCTCGGGCCACGTCGCCAAGGCGCCCGAGGTCAACGTCTCCTCGGCCACGGTGCGCAACGACATGGCCGCCCTGGAGGCCGAGGGCTACCTCGTGCAGCCCCACACCAGCGCCGGCCGGGTGCCCACCGAGAAGGGCTACCGCTTCTTCGTCGACCAGCTCGGCGGCCCCGGCCGCCTCGGCGCCACCGAGACCCAGCAGGTGCGCTCGTTCTTCTCCCGCACCCACGGCGAGATCGAGCAGATGCTGGCCGACACCTCCCGGCTGCTCTCCGGCCTCACCCGCTACGCCGCGGTCGTGGTGGGCCCGCCCCACGAGGTCGCCACCGTGAAGTCGGTGCAGCTCGTGCCGCTCACCGCCCGCGTGGTGCTCGCCGTCCTGGTGCTCTCCAACGGAGCGGTCGAGAAGCACACCCTCGACCTCGACCTCGACACCGACGAGCTCGTGGTCAACGCCGCCGGGGTCAAGCTCGCCGGGCTGCTCGTCGGCCGGCCGCTCGCCGAGGTCGCCTCCGTCGACGTCGAGGCGCCCGAGGGCGCCGGGCCCGAGGCCACCGGCGTGGCCCGTGTGCTCACGGCCGCGGTGGTCGCGCTGAGGGGCGAGCACCGCCACGACGACCAGGTCTTCATCGGTGGCACCTCCGACATGGCCGCGGCCTTCGACGCCGTCGGCACCGTCAGCGAGATCCTCCGCATCCTCGAGCAGCAGCTCGTGGTGGTGAGCCTCCTCGAGGACGTGCTCGACCGCGGCCTGTCCGTGGCCATCGGCACCGAGACGGGCAACCAGGCGCTCGCCGACTGCTCGCTCGTCGTGGCCCCCTACGTCGTCGACGGCGAGGCCGCCGGCTCCATCGGGGTGCTCGGCCCCACCCGCATGCACTACGACCAGGCCCTGTCGGCGGTGGCCGTGGTGGCCAACCGGCTCGGTCGCCGGCTGAGCGAGGGCTGATCGCGTGGCCGACCACTACGACACCCTGGGCGTCAGCCGCGACGCCGGCCCCGACGAGATCAAGCGGGCCTACCGCCAGCTCGCCCGCCAGCTCCACCCCGACGCCAACCCCGACGACCCGGCGGCCGAGGCGCGCTTCAAGGAGGTCGCCCTCGCCTACGAGGTGCTCTCCGACCCGGACCGCCGTCGCCAGTACGACACCTTCGGCGATGCCGGCCCGCAGGGCGGCAACCCCTTCGCCACGGGCGGCCTCGGCGACATCTTCGACATGTTCTTCAACGGGGGCAGCCCCTTCGGCGGCCAGCCCTCCGGCCCCACCGGGCCGCCCCGCGGCTCCGACCTCGAGGCCGTGATCGACCTCGACCTCGCCGATGCCGTGTTCGGCGTCGAGGCGCCGGTCACGGTCCGCACGGCGGTGCCCTGCGACGACTGCGAGGCCACCGGCTCGGCCGGGGGAGCGCCGCCCAGCACCTGCCCCGAGTGCAACGGCGCCGGCCAGGTGCGCCGGGTGCGCCAGTCGATCCTCGGCCAGATGGTCACCGCCGGGCCCTGCAACCGCTGCGGCGGCTTCGGCACGGTCATCGAGCGGCCGTGCCCGACCTGCCGGGGCGAGGGCCGCACCCTCGACGAGCGCACCTACACCGTCGACGTCCCCGCCGGCGTCGACACCGGGGCCACGCTGCGCCTCTCGGGCCGCGGCGCGGTCGGCATGCGCGGCGGCACCGCCGGCGACCTCTACGTCCACGTGCGCGTCGCCGCCGACGAGCGCTTCGTGCGCCACGGCGACGACCTCGTGCACGAGCTGCACGTCCCGGTCACCCAGGCGGCCCTCGGGGCCAACGTCACGATCGAGACCCTCGACGGCGACGAGCCCATCGACATCGAGCCCGGCACCCAGACCGGCAAGATCGTGCGCCTGCGCCAGAAGGGCGTGCCCCACCTCCAGGGCCGGGGTCGCGGCGACCTGCTCGTGCAGGTCGTGGTCGACACGCCCACCGACCTCACCCAGGAGGAGGCCGACCTCCTCAACCGGTTGGCCGAGCTGCGCGGGCACGAGATCGCCCCGCCGGAGCACGGCCTGATGTCGAAGCTCCGCTCCGCCTTCAAGTAGGCGTGGTGGGCACCGCCGACGAGCTGCCGGGCCGTCCCGGCGGCACCGCGCCCCACGTGGTGGTGGGCGACGTGGCCGCACTCGAGCTGGGCGGGGCCGACCGCCACCACCTCGAGCGGGTCCGGCGCCTGCGCACCGGCGACCTCGTCTCGGTCACCGATGGTGCCGGCCGGTGGCGGTGGTGCCGCTTCGGGGAGGAGCTCGAGCCGGCGGGTGAGGTGCAGGTCGACCCCGCCCCCGCTCCGCCGATCACCGTGGCCTTCGCCCTGGTGAAGGGGGAGCGTCCGGAGCTAGTGGTGCAGAAGCTCACCGAGCTCGGCGTCGACCGCATCGTGCCGTTCCTGGCCGAGCGGTCGGTCGTGCGCTGGGAGCCCGACAAGGCGGCCCGCAACCTCGAGCGGCTGCGTCGGGTGGCGCTCGAGGCGGCGATGCAGAGCCGGCGCACGTGGCTGCCCGAGGTGGCCGAGGTCGCCGGCTTCGACGAGGTGCGGGCCCTGCCCGGCGCGGCCGGCGCCGACCTCGACGGCTCCCACCCGAGCCTCGATCGACCAGTGCTGCTAGTCGGCCCCGAGGGCGGGTGGTCACCGGACGAGCGGGCGGCCCTGCCCGGCGTGGTGGGGCTCGGACCGACGGTGCTGAGGGCCGAGACCGCAGCCATCACCGGGGCGGCACTGCTGTGCGCGCTACGGTCGGGGCTGGTGGAGCCCGGCTGACCTCGGGGGCGCACACCGTCGGCACTGACGGTGGTCATTGTGGTCGGACGGGGACTGTGGGTAGTATGACTCACAGGAAGACCACGCTCAGTGGTCAGAGCATCAACCTGCGGTAGCAGTCGAGCCGTCAGGGTGAGGCCTCGGACCCGCAGTGCGAAGCCGTACCCACGAAGTCCGCAGCATGCAGTTCGCAGCACGTAGTCGCAGTACGAAGTTCGACGCAGAGACGTGACCTGACGTGGCGGTGCGGCCGATCCGGCTCACCGGACGGCGGCAGCAGATCGCCCTCGAGAGGAGCCAGTGCCATGAGCGAGACGATGACGGGTGAGGTGACCACGACCTACTCCCGCAAGGTCGGCGAGCGCCTCCGTGCGATCCGTCGTCAGAAGCGGCTCTCCCTCCAGGACGTCGAAGCGGCGTCGGAGCTCGAGTTCAAGGCGTCCGTCCTCGGTGCCTACGAGCGCGGCGAGCGGGCCATCTCGGTGCCCCGCCTCCAGCGCCTCGCCCGCTTCTACAACGTGCCGGTCGACCAGCTGCTCCCCGCCGACGAGGGCCCTGCCTTCGGTGAGGCCGGTGGCATGGGTGGGCTCCCCATCGACGAGCGGTCGTTCACCATCGACCTGCGTCGCCTCGAGGACCTCAGCGGTCCGGAGGCCGACATGCTCAACCGCTACCTGACGATGATCCAGGTCCAGCGCCAGGACTTCAACGGCCGGGTGCTCACCATCCGCAAGGACGACCTGCGCGCCATCGCCTGCATCCTCGGCGTCGGCGTCGACTCCGCCACCGACCGCCTCGACGACCTGGGTCTCGGGCACGGGCAGTGATCCCGGCGGGTCGGCACCGCCACCGGCGGGCCGCCCCGGGCGAACGGCAGGGCACACTGGCACGGTGAGCTTCGGCGTCTACGTGCACATCCCGTTCTGCGCGCGCCGCTGCGACTACTGCGCGTTCGCGACCTGGACCGACCGGGGTGACCTCGTCGAGCCCTACCTCGCCGCGCTCCGAGCCGACATCCGGGCCCACGTCGCCGACGGGCGCCTCACGCCGGCCACGTCGGTGTTCTTCGGCGGCGGCACGCCCTCGCTGGTGCCGCCCGAGGGTCTGATGTCGGTGCTGGCCGAGATCCCGCTCGAGAGCGGGGCCGAGGTCACCGTCGAGTGCAACCCCGACACCGTCGATCGCCACCTCCTCGACACCTACGTCGCCGGCGGGGTCGACCGGATCTCCTTCGGGGTGCAGTCGATGGTGCCGTCGGTGCTCGCCGCCCTCGGCCGCAGCCACGACCCCGAGAACGTGGCCACCGCCGTCGCCGCGGCCCGAGCCGCCGGGCTGCGGAGCTTCAACCTCGACCTCATCTACGGCGGCGCCGGCGAGACCGTGGCCGACTGGGAGCGCACGCTCGACGCCGTCGTCGACCTCGACCCGCCCCACGTCAGCGCCTATGCGCTCACCGTGGAGGCGGGCACGCCGCTGGCGGCCGACCCGGCCCGCCACCCCGACGACGACGACCAGGCCGACAAGTACCTTCTCGCCGAGGCCCGCCTCACCGCCGCCGGGCTGGCCAACTACGAGATCTCGAACTGGGCCCGCCCCGGGCACCGGTGCCGGCACAACGAGCTGTACTGGGAGCAGGGCGACTACCTCGGCTTCGGGTGCGCCGCCCACTCGCACCGCGCCGGGCGGCGGTGGTGGAACGTCCGCACCCCCGAGCGCTACGTCGACGCGGTCGAGCAGGGCCGTCCCACCGAGGCGGCGGCCGAGGACCTCGAGCCCGAGCGCCGTCGCATCGAGGGCCTGCAGCTGGCCCTGCGCACCGAGGCCGGGGTGCCCGTCGAGGCACTGGGGGCCGACGACCGCGAGCTGCTCGAGGGCCTGCTCGAGGAGAGCGACGGACGGCTGCGCCTCACGGTGGAGGGCCGCCTCCTCGCCAACGAGGTGGCCGTCCGCCTGCGCTGAGCTGTCGGCCCGACCTCAGCCGAGCAGGAACACCTGGCCGGGGAAGACGAGCGACGGGTCGCCGGGCACGGCGAGGCGCTCCGCGTTGAGGGCGACGAGCTCGTCGAGGCGCCGTGCGACCTCGGCGGTGTCGGCGGGCCGACCGAGCGACTCGGTGGCCGTGACCTCGGCGACGTGCCAGAGGGTGTCGCCCGGCTCCACCGTCCAGGTGTCCGACGCCCTCGGTGCCGCGGGCTCCGTGGTCGCCTCACCGGGGCGCACGGTGGGTGTGGCAGGTGGCGTGGTGGTGGTGGTGGGAGGCGAGGGCGCCTCGACGGCCCCGAGGTCGGTCATCACCGGCCCGAGGTCGACCATGGCCACGACGGCCCCGGCGGGCTGAGCCGCTCCGGCGCCCACGGCCGGGGAGAGGGCGGACACGACGATGCCGAGGCCGGCCGCCGCCTCGGCGAGGTGGCGCACGAAGCGGGGCGACACCCGGTCGACCGCAGCGACCACCCGAGCGCGTCGCGTGCGGCGGGCGAGGACCCCGACGACCCACGCCAGCACCCACCACCCGAGCAGAAGCAGCGCGACGGCCCGCAGCAGGGTGAAGGCCACGGTGGCGGCCCCGACGGTGCGGGCCCACCGCTCGAGCCCCGTGGCGTCGGTGACGTCGGGGAACGGGAGGGTGCGGGCGCTGGCGACGAGGGTGGCGAGGCAGAGCACCGCGCCCGCCACGCCGGCGAGGGCCGGGCCGACGCCGGGGCGGTGGCGGGCGGTGGTGCTCACGTGAGGTCGTCCCGGGTGAGGGTGGTGATCGGTCCGCTCGGCCCGCTGACGGCCAGGACGGCGCACCCGGGCCCGTCGGCCACCACGGTGAGGCTGCTCGCCCCCGCCAGCGTGGCCACCGCCCGGGCCGTGGTCTGGGCGCCGGGTGCGGCCCAGGCGTCGAACACGCTGATCGAGCCGTCGCCGGTGCGCAGCACCGCCGGCAGGTCGACGCCGTCGCACCGCCAGGGGCCGACGACCACCACGTCGCCCGGCGCACCGATGGCGTAGCGGCGGCCCTCGTGCACCACCACGGTGGACCCGTCGGGCCCCGAGCCGGGCCCACCGGTGCGCGGCGCCTGCGTGGTCGTGGTCGGGGTGGCGGTGGTCGGAGGCACGGTGGTGGGAGCGGGTCGGGTGGAGGTGGTGGCGGCGACGGTCGCCCGGGTGGTCGGTGCCGACCGCTCGGCCCCGACCCCGGCGGCTCCGGCACGTGGCTCGGGGCCCGAGGACCAGAGGGCCGAGAGGCCCAGGTACGTGGTGGCGCCGACGAGGAGCACGCCGCCCACGGCCGCGAGCGGAGCCGCGGGCCCGCGCCGACGGCCCGCGGGCCGACCGGGTCGAGTGGCCGGGCCGGTTCGGGCGGCGACCGGTCGTGGTGCCGCCGGTGCGGATCCGGTCCCGGAGGCATGTGCGCCGTCCGGACCGGGCAGGGTGGCACCGGGCGCGGCC
>CAMFLJ010000113.1 GCA_945957335.1 uncultured Actinomycetes bacterium
CTCTGGAAGCGCGCGTACAAGGCGACCATCGAGAAGGGCCGCCTCGAGGCCGGTTGGGGCTTCGGGCCGAACCTGGGCTCGTCGTTCCTGCCCGACCACTCCGACAAGAACCTGCGCAACCCCCACAACAGCCACATCACCGTCCTCATCCGCCTGGGGCTCATCGGCGTGGTGATCTGGGTGGCGATGTGGGCCACGTGGCTCTGGGGCGTGATCCGCCGGGCCCGGCGCGCCCGGCGCCGTGAGCGGCCCTGGACCGACCGCCCGGGCTGGCTCGCCTTCCTCGCCGGCATCGGTGTGGTGGCGATCCTCGTGAACGCCTACGTCGACCCCACCCTCGAGACCCCGATGGTGGCGGTGTGGCTCTGGAGCCTGTTCGGCTTCGGCATGATCGCCGTCAGCGACCGCTGGCCGGCCTCCACCGACGAGGGCACCACCGACCCGGTCGGACGCCCCGCCGGGACCGGCCGCCTCGGTCGCTCCGCCCGGGCCGCCCGCGTGCCCCGGCCGGTCACCACGACCTGGCCGGTCTGACCGGCGCGGGCGTCGGGCCTCGGCGCTCCACGGCCTGGCCCGGTCGACATGTGGGGCACCGGATCAGCCGGTAGGGGCCGACCCCGCAGCGCCGCACCGAGGCCCGGGGCCGTGGCCGTGCCGACCGGGAAGGGGAGAGGTCACACCGATCTCACCATCGGTGCGCACCGGCGGTGCCCTTCCGGCGTGAGCGTCGGGCGCGCACCCGGCTGGTGTGCACGGGCCGCAGGACGGGCCCGGAGGCCCTCCGGACGCGCCCTACCGGTCGCTCAGGCCTGCCTGTGGCCCACATCGTTCCGGTCGCTCACATCGTGCCGGCCCCGCCCTTTGTCCTGGCCCGGCTCGGGGGAGCCGGTCGCCCGGGGGACCTAGCAGGTGCCGCCCTGACCCAGCTCCTCGACCCAGTAGGTGGAGGAGGGGAGGGGGCCGCTGCCGTCCGGGTCACCCACTGCCCGGCCCACGCCGATGGCGGTGAACTCGGGGAGGAGCAGGTTCGTCGACTGCGAGGCAGAGGCGACCGTGCTGGCGTGGAAGTCCGAGACGGTGTCGTAGCCCCAGCTGAGGTTCTCGGCCTGCGAGTCGGCGCCGTAGGCGGCGGTGCGGGTCCAGACGGTGGAGCCGTCGGGGCCGACCGGGTCGAGCCACCTGTTGGCGGCGAGCTGGTCGGCGTAGGCCTGGGCGGCCTGGTCGAGGGCGGCGCAGCGGTCGAGCTGGCCCGAGCCGGCACCGGTGCGGGCGTCGTTGACCAGCGCCACGAGGTCGTCCTGCCAGGTGGCGGGGCCGCTGGGTGTCGTGGGGGTGGTCGTGGTAGGCGTCGGCGCCGTGGTGGTGGTCGTGGCCGGGGCCGTGACGGTCACCGTGCTGCAGCCGAGCAGGACGTTGTCGCCGGCGGTGCCGGGGGCGTTGATGGCGTAGCTGCAGACCTGGTGGGTGCCGACCGCGACGTTGATCGAGGCGGAGTAGCCGTGGTACGCCCCCGCAGCGGGCTTCACGGCCGCCACGTCGGGGCGGTAGCCGTCGGCCCGCACGGCCATGCCGCTGGAGTCGACGTAGATGTGCACGTCGATCGGGGTCGTGGGCACGTCCTGGTCCCAGGCCCATCCGGCGACGAACACGGTGCTGCCGGTGACGTTCACCTGCAGGGCGGCCACGTCCTGGGAGCCCTCGGGCTGGCAGGCCGCGCCGACCAGGACCAGGGCGCCGGCGGCGATGGTCGCCGTGAAGGCTCGGAAGGCGGCTGCACGTGTCATCACAAGAGGTAACGACCGGTCGCGCCCGAGCCTTGAGGGCCCAAGTGCCCGTTCCGGGGTCGCACGGGCGGGGGTAGGAGAGGGCCGTTGGTGTCGCGGATGCCACAGCAGGAGACTGTTGCCACGCAGAGTGGGGCAACCTAGGGTCGGGACACCGGCCCGCGGGGGCCGGTGCGGTCTCCCTCGAGCTCGACGAGACCGAAGCGGCGGCAAGGGACTGGTGGATCTGATGGTGCGCTCGGCGCTCGACGGAGGTGGCCCGACGGGTCACGGTGCGTCAGGACGATGCGCGCCCACCGACATCACTCAATTGAGTGGCCCGAGTGGCCGATGTGTACTTCGATGACCGACATCGACCGCACCCCTGACGGCTCGCCCGATCCCGCCGAGCGGCGCCGTGGCCCCCGGCGGCTGCCGCGTCCCGAGCGACGTCCCGTCGAGCTGTCCTCCGAGGTCCCGGCCAACCGGCCGTCCATCCACGCCGTCAACGACCTCCAGCGGTCCGACGGCTCGTTCGTGGTCCCCGCCGGCGTCGCTCCGCCGATGAGCCGCCACGACTCGTTCTACGCCCGCTACGGCAAGCGCGCCTTCGACCTGGTGCTGGCCTCGGCCGCCCTCGTGGTCGCCCTGCCGGTGCTCGGCCTGGCCGCCATCGCCGTGCGCCTCACGATGGGCAGCCCCGTGCTGTTCCGCCAGGAGCGCATCGGCCTCGACGGCCGCCCGATCACGGTCTTCAAGCTGCGCACCATGAAGCCCGACCGCCGCGGCCGCCGCTCGAACCAGTTCGACGGCGACGACCGGCGCCGCACCCACAAGACCGCCGAGCACCCGCTGCTCACCCCGGTCGGCCGCTTCCTGCGCAAGTACTCGATCGACGAGCTGCCCCAGATCTTCAACGTGCTCAACGGCGACATGGGCATCGTGGGCCCCCGCCCCGAGCTCGCCTCGGTCGTCGAGAACTACGAGCCCTGGGAGTACGCCCGCATGCTGGTGCGCCCCGGCCTCACCGGCCTCTGGCAGATCACCGCCCGTGGCGACGGGGGCCTCATGCACGAGCGGGTCGACCTCGACGTCGCCTACCTCACGCAGATGAGCCTGCTCACCGACCTGCGCATCATCGCCCGCACGCCGGGCGCCATGCTCGGCGACCACAAGGGCTACTGAGCCGGCTCATCGCCGGCCGCTCTGCCCGGCTCAGGCCGGAGGGAGCAGCCGAGGCCGGCGCCGCACCACGTTCCACACGAAGCGCGGGTTGTTGATCAGGTAGCGCCGCCAGAGCCGCTTGGGCTCGACGGCGAGCCGGTAGAGCCATTCGAGGCCGCTGCGCTGCATCCAGTGCGGGGCCTGCGACAGGTTGCCCGAGTGGATGTCGAACGCGGCCCCGACGCCGAACAGCACGGGCACGCCCAGGCGGTCGACGAAGGCGTCCATCCAGCGCTCCTGCTTGGGCGTGGAGAGCCCGACCCAGACCATGTCGGGGGCGGCAGCGCGGATCATCTCCACCACCTCGTCGGTCTCGGCCTCGGAGAGGGGCCGGAACGGCGGGCAGTAGGTGCCCACCGTGGTGAAGCCCGGGAAGCGCTCGGCGAGCGACGCGGCCAGCTGCTCGGCCACGCCCTCGTTGCCGCCGTAGAAGAACGACGTGTGGCCCTTGGCGGCGGCCCGCTCGGCCATCGCCAGCATGAAGTCGGGCCCGTAGACACGGGTCGTGGTCTTCACCCCGGCCAGCTTCGACGACCAGACCATCGGCATGCCGTCGGGGCAGACCATCCCCGCGGCCCGGTGGATGCGGAGCAGGTCGGGGTCGTCCTGGCACTCGATGACGCCGTGCACGCCCGTGAAGGTGACGAAGTGGGGGTCGGACGCCTCGATCCAGCCCTCGGCCCTGTCGAGCGCCTCGTCCATGTTGGTGGCCGAAACCGGCACACCCAGCACATCGACCCGGGGGTCGTTCATCTCGCCGTCCCGTCCTCTCGAGCGTGGCCGCCCGGCCACCGCAGGATCGTACCCGTGGCCCACGAGGCCCTCGGCCAGGGCACGGAGGCCCCCGGACGCGGAACGACCCGGTGGCGGGGCCACCGGGTCGTCCTCAGTTCCGCCTCGCCGGCTCAGGCCGGCGGTCGTGCTGGTGTCGAGGTCAGCTCTCGGCGTTGGCCTGGTGACGGCGGACCATCACCACGGCGAGGCCACCGGCGGCGAGGAGGCCGACGCCGACCTCGGCCAGCGGGAGGCTGGAGTCGCTGCCCGTGTAGGGGAGCGTGCCGGAGGCCTGGACGGCCGGGTCCTGGGTGGTGCCGAGGACCTGGGCGTCGACCTTCGGGGTGTAGTCGACCTCCTGGGCGCTCGCGGCACCAGCGAAGCCGAAGGCGATCGCCAGGGCGATCGGGGCGGCGATCAGGGTTCGACGGACGGTCTTCATCGGGCACTCCCGCACTTGGAGGGTGTCACCGGCTCGGGGTGAGCCTGTGAGTAGGGAACTGGTTGTCCCAGAACGTCCATCATCATAACCACCACTCAGTGTGGTTGTCGAGGATTTCCGGAAAAATCGCGAAAGTCAGCGCCGGACCGTGCCGATAGCGGCCAGCTCGGTGTTCTCCGTGAGGGGCCCGTCGAACAGCACGGCGGGCGTCGAGGAGCCCTGGCCGCGCACGGTGATGCGCACCTGGTCGTCGTGGGCGAGGGCCTGGTGGAGCACGTCGAGGGTGTAGCCACGACCCGTCGGGGCCAGCCCCGACAGGTGGTAGACGACCGTCGCGGTGCCGCCCGGGGGGATGTCGACGGGCACGGTGTAGATCGAGCCGCCGTAGCCCTGCTGGCGCTGCACGGCCGCCGTGGTGCCGTCGATCTCGACCGCCGTCAGCGTGTGGGGGCTGTAGAGCGCCAGGGCGTCGCGGTTGGTGCCACGGGGCAGCCCGGCCACGTTGCCGATCAGGTACTCCGGCAGCCCGTCGGCCGGCGCCTCGTTGCGGAGGGTCACCGTCACGGTCGACTCGAGGCGGCCGGCGCCGGGGTCGATCACGGTGTCGACCTGCATGTCGCGGCGCAGGAACCAGTCGATCTTGTTCGGGAGCATGTTGGTCGAGCGCAGCGAGAGCCAGTCGGCGCCCGGGTTGGTCTGCCACGCACCGGCCAGGCCCGTGCGCTCGAAGAGCTCCTCGGCCTTGGGGTCGAACGAGACGAACTTGAGGTGCCCGCTCGTGACGGCCGGGCCCAGCGCGTCGGCGAGGTCGCCGAGAGACGGGAGGGGCCGGCTGGTGAGGGCGTCGAACACCGCCGAGGTGACCTTGCCGAGCACGTTGCGGCGGGCGTCGGTGTCGCGCGGGAACTGCACGTACTGGTCGACGTAGAGGTACTGCTCGACGTTGTCGGCGCTCAGGGCGGTGGTGACGCCCGAGACGTCGACCGGCCCGGTGAGGCGCAGCAGTGCGGCCAGGGCGGTCGGGTCGGCGTAGACGACGCCCTTGGTGTCACCGACCTCGGGCACCTGGGCGTAGATCTGGCGGGCGACGTCGCTGTCGGTGGGCCAGTCGGGGGAGGCGCTGACGTTCCCCGGGAAGTACTGCACGTGGTAGCGCCCGTAGAGGTCGTCCCAGCCCGGCGGCGGCACGAACTGGAAGCCACCGCCCTTCGTCGGATCGACGAGCTCGGGGCCGAGCTCCTGGGTGCTGCCGGTGACGCCGAGGGAGAGGTCGCCGTCGTTGGCGCTGAGCACGGCGTAGGTGCCGACGAAGCCGCCGGCGGCGCGGCTCTCGCCGGGGGTGGCGAACTGGAGGAGGTAGCGCTGCTCGCCGCCGGCGCCGAGCAGGGTGGGCGCCACCTCGAGCACGTCGGCGGCGTTGGAGGCGGTGGGCTCGGCGTCGGTGAGCTCCCGCGAGAGGCGGGCCAGCTGGTCGGCCACCGGTGCCACGAGCCAGGGGCTCTCGACGTCGGAGACGACGGCCTCGGTGGCGACGATCGCGTCGGCGGAGTCGCGCACCGGCCCGGCCATGGCGGCCAACTGGGTGACGTCGATGCGGCCGTTGTCGGCCTTCAGCTTCTTGTAGTCGGCCGACCCGGCTGCCACCGCGGTGGTGGCGGTGAGGTCGTGGCCGGCCGAGCTGACCTGGCCGAGGGCCTCCACGTGCTGGCCGAGGACCGGCACCGCGCGGCCCGCCCACGACAGCGGGCCGTTGAGCATCGACGACGACGAGTCGAAGCCCGACGTGGCGGACTGGAGCTCGGGGAGGGCGAGCTCGAGGTCGCCGCGGCGGAGGTGGCCGAGGGCCGACTCGGCGGAGTCGCCGGCGCCCTGGAGGTCGCTGCGGGCGAGCAGGGCGGCCAGCCCGGCGGCCAGCCCGGCCACCACGACGAACGCGACCACCACGGTGCCGCCGATCCGGACGACGCGGCGCTCGGGGCCGGGGGCCCGGCGGAACCCGGACACGACAGCAGGGAGGACGGCGGCCACGGCGACGAGGGTGGGGAGCCCGAGGAAGCCGTAGGACGGCCCGCGGAAGAGCGCCTGCACGGCGAGGGCGCCGCTGAGGGCAAGCAGCTCGGGCTCGGGGCGGCGGTCCCAGGAGGCGAGGACGGCCGTGGCGATGGCCGCCAGGCCGCACGCGGCGGGCAACCAGCCGCCACCGACGCCGACGACCGCGGCGATGGCGCCGAGCCAGGCGACCGTGGCCCGGTCGGCGCGGGACGCGGCCCAGGCGACGAGGCCGCCACCGAGCGCGCACCACACGACGTCGAACGGCCGGCGGCCGACGGGGGAGGCGTCAGAGAGCGCCGCGGCCACGGCCGAGCCGGCCACGATCCACCACACGAGGGTGGAGCGCGCCGACGGACGGCCCTTGGGGCCGTCCGTGACTTCGGTCCTGCGTCGCTCGCCGTCGCCTGTCGGTTCCGGCGGGTTGCCCTGGTCCACGAGGCGGGGAGCTTAGGTGAGCGCCCGGCCGGGTCGGCCTCGGCTCATCGCACGAGCCGGGCGTCGGCCCAGTCGGCGTGGTCGCTGTTGGAGTTGTCGCCGCCGTTGGTGACGACGAGGGTCAGGCGCTGGGCGCCGGTCACGTTGACGTTGACCTTGGCGGTGGCGGTCGTGGCGGTCATGACGCCGGAGGCGTAGACCCGGGTCCCGTCGACCCACACCTCGAAGGTGACCGAGCCGCCGCTGCCGATCTCGTCGTCGATGCCGACGTCGGAGAGGAACTGCTTGTAGCTGCCGTTCAGGGCGTAGGTGATCGACGAGGTCGAGTTGACGCCCAGGCCCTTCTTGTAGCGGACACCGTTGAGGGTGATGGTGCGGCCGTCGCCTGCCGCCGCCTCACCGTTCGACATGTTCCGCTCGTAGGGGCCGTAGCCGTTGGTGGCCGAGAGCGGCGCCAGCGAGGAGACCGAGACGGTGTAGGTCGAGGTGCCGGACTTGCCGGTCGGGCTCGTGGCCGTCGTCGTGGTCGACGTCGTGGGGGCGGTGGTCGTCGTGGTGGTCGGGGCCGCCGTCGTGGTGGTCGTGGGGGCGGCCGTCGTGGTGGTGGTCGGGGCCTTGGTGGTGGTCGTCGTGGGGGTGGCCGTGGTGGTCGTGGTCGGGGCGGTCAGGCCGACGGTGCGGCCGGCGGCGGAGACCTTGGCGAGCCAGGAGGTGTACTCGGCCTGCTCGGTGGCCCGGGTGATCGTGCCGCTCATCGAGACGTTGCCCGACCAGACGTTGGCGCTCGGGACCCACCAGTCGTTCCGGCCGCTCGAGCGCTGGAAGCCGACGGTGTTGTTGGTGGCGGCGTTGTTGACGTAGTTGTCGCAGGGCATGCCCCACATGGCGGCGCTGGCCATCGAGATGCCCACGTTCTGGGCCTGGATCTGGCGGCCGTCGGGGAGCACGTTGGCGGCGACGACCCGGTTGTTGAAGAGGCGCTGGTCGTTGCCGCACACGATCGAGAGGCCGTAGTTGGTGGTGCCCACGACCTGGTTGTTGAAGATGTCGATGTAGCCGGCCTTCAGGGTGCCCGTGGAGTTGTCGCCGGCGATGATGCCGCCGCCCGAGAAGCCCATGGTGGCGGGGTCCGACGGGTAGGCGCCCCAGATGAAGTTGTCGTGGACCTGGACGGGCGAGGCTGCGGTGCCGCCGGAGGCGAAGAAGTTGATGTTGTCCTCGACCCGGCTGTTGAACGGGTCGTTGACGACCTGGTTCCAGCCGACCTCCATGAACGGGACGTTCCGGATCTTGTCGAGCTGGAGGAACTGCACCCGGGTGAAGTCGTTCGCGCCGGTCATGTAGCCGCCGGCGCCGTTCGACCAGCGCCCGTCGATGTTGTGGGCGACGTTGCCCACGATCCGCATGGTGTTCGAGGCGGTGGAGTTGCCCTGGTAGTTGTAGACCCAGATCCCCGAGGTCTGCTCCATCACGTTGTTCTCGACGACCAGGTTGGTGAAGCCGTACTGGGTGGTGACGAACCGGCCCGCTTCCTGCCCGCTGATGTTCGAGTTGAGCCCGGTGCCCGTCGTGTTGCGCACGGTCAGGTTCATGACCGCCCGTCCCAGGATCAGGTGGCCCCGGCTCTGGATGTTGGAGTCGACGATGGTGACCGGCTGGGTGGTGGCGATGGTGACGGCGGCGACGTTGCCGTCGAGCGACTGCCAGTTGCCCGTGTAGGTGCCGCCGGTGGTGATGGTGATGGGGCCCGACCAGGTGATGGCCGAAGCCGAGTCGGTGCGCATCTGGAACCCCGCGACGAGCAGTGCAACGGTTGCTGTCAGGAGGGCGATCGCCCGGATCCTCTTGCGGAGCTCGACCATCATGGTGGCCTCTCAGGGGTCGCCGTGCCCGGCGGGGAGAGCACGTGGAACACTCTGGGTATCGACCACGGTCCGCGGCGGACTTGAGGGCTGAACTGGGCCTTTCAGCCCATTCCGGCCACGCTGAGTAGAGAAATCCACCCCTTGTGGGGGGCACGGCGTGGGACCTTCGGCCCCGCCCCGGAGGCCTCGGGGCACCCTCTCCCGCACCGACGGACGAGGTCGTCCGGGCACCGGCGCCGGCCTCCGGGAGGCGTCCGAGCGCCGTCCGGCCGCTCCAGGACTGCCTTCGCGGCCGTTCCGGAGCCCTGGAGGGCGCTCGAGGGCCCGGCTGCGGGCCGGGCGCGTGTACCCTCGGCCGCTGAACACGGGAGTCCGGGAAGCCGGGCTGAGAGGGAGGGGCGTTTCCCCTCCGACCGTTGCACCTGATCCGGGTCATGCCGGCGAAGGGAGTTTCGGTTCGCGCCGTCCCCGTGTGACCCCTGCGAGAGCACCGAGGACCGTTGGCCACCACCACACCCGTCGTCGTCGTCGTCACCGGCGGCGATCGGCCCGACGCCGCACTGGTCGACTCGCTCGACCTGCCCGTCGACGGGCGCGTGGTCGTGGCCGCCGACTCCGGGGTGGCCCATGCCGTCGCGCTGGGCCTCACCGTCGACGTCGCCGTGGGTGACTTCGACTCGCTCGACCTCACCGTGCTGGAGGCCGTCGAGGCCGCCGGCACCCGGGTCGAGCGCCACCCCGAGGAGAAGGACGCCACGGACCTCGAGCTCGCCCTCGACGTCGCGCTCGGGCTCGCCCCCGAGCGCGTCGTCGTCCTGGGGGGTCACGGTGGGCGCCTCGACCACTTCCTGGCCAACGTCCTCGTCCTCGCCGCGCCGGCCCTGGCCGGCGTCGACGTGGAGGCGTTGGTCGGAGAGGCGGTCGTGTCGGTGGTGCGCCCCGGGCCGGGGATCCGCTTCGGCGGCCGGCCGGGTCAGCTCGTGACGATCCTGCCCGTGCACGGGCCCGCCCAGGGCGTGCGCACGGAGGGGTTGCGCTACCCCCTCGCCGGAGAGGACCTCGACGTCGGCACCAGCCGCGGCGTGAGCAACGAGCTCGTCGCCGACCGGGCTGCCGTGAGCCTCACCGGGGGAGTCGCGCTCGTCGTCCGTCCCGGCCCCACCGCCAACGAGGACCACCGATCAGGAGCCCGATGAACACCGACACCCCCCGCCCACCGGCCGCCACCTCGGCACCGGTCCGCCATCGCCGACGCCGCGTCCACCGGGGCCTCGGCGGCCTGGCCGTCGTCGGCCTCGCCGTCGCACTGCTCGCCGGCGCCTGTGCCGGCAGCGACGGCTCCAAGCCGCCCGCGACCATCGGCAACGCCGTGAGCGAGACCGGCCTGCCCACCTTCCCCGAGGGCACCACCCTCAAGGTGGTCACCCACGACTCGTTCGCGGTGAGCGAGGACGTGCTGAAGCAGTTCACCGACGCCACCAACGTCACCGTGCAGCTCATCCCCTCCGGTGACGCCGTCACCGCCGTGAACAAGGCGATCCTGACCGCCGGCAACCCCGAGGGCGACGTGCTGTTCGGGATCGACGAGAACCTGCTGTCGTCGGCCTTCGCCGCCGACCTGTTCGTGCCGTTCGAGGCCAAGGGCCTCTCGACCGTGCCCGAGCAGTACCAGGTCGACGCGGAGCACCGGGTCACCCCGATCGACCACGGCGACGTGTGCGTCAACTACGACCGCACGTGGTTCACCTCCCAGGGCCTGCCGCTGCCGACCACCTTCGACGACCTCCTCGCCCCGGCGCTGAAGGGCAAGCTCGTGGTCGAGGACCCGTCGGCGTCGACCCCCGGCCTGGCCTTCATGCTCGGCACCATCGCGGCGCAGGGCGGCGGCGACGACACCTCCTCGTCGGCCGCGTGGCTGCAGTACTGGCAGAAGCTGAAGGACAACG
>CAMFLJ010000114.1 GCA_945957335.1 uncultured Actinomycetes bacterium
CGGGCGGTGAAGGTGGCGCCGACGGCCGCCGTCTCCGGCACCCCGGCGGCGGTGAAGGCGGCGATGAGGCCCGCCTCGATCACACCCAGGCCTCCGGGCACCGGGGCGATGCCCCCGAGGATCGACGCGAACGAGTTGATCACCACCAGCTCGAGCAGCGAGAGGTGGGCGCCGTACATCTCGAGCGCGGCCCACAGGGTGCAGGCGAAGAACACCTGGGCGATGAGGTTGCCGCCGAAGAGCTGCACGCCCTTCTTCGGCTCGCGCAGCACCTCGCGCAGGTTGGTCCAGGCGGTGGAGAGCTGGGGGCGCACCATGTCGCCCACCTTGCGCCGCAGCCGCGGGATGAAGAGCACGACGCCGCTCACCACGGCGGCGGCGATGATCGCGATGAGGAGCCACTCGCCGCTGCCGCCCCCGCCGCCGCTGCTGCCGCCGGCGCGGTTGACGTCGTAGTCGCCCCAGGTCGCGGCCAGCCCGATCACCACGAGCACGGTCTGGCAGACGATGGCCCCGATGGTGTTGATGGCACCCGAGCTCACGGCCACGGCCGGGCCGAGGCCCTGGCGCTGGAAGAAGCGCACCACCACGGCGAAGGTCGCCACCGTGCCGCCGATGAGGCCGGTGAAGTTGTTGGCGAACTGCACGCCGATCACGGGCGTGATCGGCAGCGGCTTGCTCACCGACCCGAGCATGGCGATCGCCCCGCCGAACTGCGGGGTCTGGGAGAACACGATGACGACGGGCAGCCACCACCAGTTGGCGTCGGCGATCATCGCCGCGTAGTCGACCTGGGTGAGCTCGCCGACGAGCAGGTAGACGCCGAGGGCCGCGCCGATGGCCATCGCCAGGTTGGTGGGTGAGATGCGGTGGAGCTCGACGAGCTTGGGCTCCTCGGCGCCGGTGGCGGCGGTGACCGCCTTGCGCAGGCCGCCCACGACCTTGCGGGTGTCGTGGACCTGCCGTCGGAGCGACCGGGGGAGGGCCGCCGACTGCAGCAACGGCAGGGTGGCGACCAGCCCGTCGTCACCCAGGCCGCGGCGGGCCGAGGCGATGGCCCGGTCGGCGTCGGTGAGCACGGTCGTGGTCACGAGGAGGGCGGCCCGGTCGGCGAGGCGGGTCTCGTCGGTGGGGGTCGGGTCGGCCACCGCGAGGTCGGTGAAGGCCACGGTGCCGTCGGGCAGGAGGCGCAGCTCGTCGGGCCCGAGCCCGCCGTGGGAGATGCCTGCGGCGTGGAGCGAGTCGAGTGCGGCCCAGGCCGCGTCGAGCACGGCGTCGGTGCAGCCGTCGGCGCCGAGCTCGGAGAGCAGCCGGCCGCGGGGCTGGCGCAGGACGAGCATGGCGTCGCCTCGGTCGCCGGCGGCGCCGGAGGCCACGACCCGGGGCGCCGCCACACCGGCCCGCTCGGTGAGCAGGAGCATGTAGGCGCGGTGCTCGATCTGACCGGTCCGGCTGAGCAGCAACGACGGGCCCGAGTCCTTGTAGGCGAGGAACCGCACCGCCTTGCCGAAGAACTGCGCGTCGGTCGCGTCGCGGCCGATCACCACGACCCGGAGGTCACCGCCGGCGTCGGAGGAGTCGAACGCCGCCTCGCCCCACGTCTGCACCGGGCTCGGCGCCAGCTCGCCGAGGTCGATGCCGAGCGCGGCCGCGTCGGCTCGGACGTCGTCGGTGGCGGGCACGCCGTCCGGCGAGCCGATGGCCAGGTGCACGAGGGCGGCGACCGCCCACCCCAGGGCGAGCGAGCCGAAGACGCCGGCCGGGTAGCCGTCGGTGACGGCCACGGCGCTGACCGACACGCCCACGAGCAGGAGCCACTGCAGACGGCGAGCCGGGCGGGTGAGCTCGGGCGCAGCCGCGAAGAACACCGCGGCGAGCACCGCCAGGCGCAGCGTGGGGTACTGCGGGTAGCCGGGCGGGGCGTCGGACAGGGCGGCCGGGGCGTCGATCCAGTGCTGGAGCCCGAGACCGACGGCGCCGGCGAGGGCGGCGGAGGCGAGGATCCCGATGACGAACCGCGGCCGCCGGGCGAGGACGGCGGCGAGCAGCAGCACGGCCACGGCGATGGCGGCGCCGGCGTCGTAGAGCAGCTGCAGCGCCGACAGCACCACCGAGGGCAGGTCGTCGACCAGCTGCTTGAACAGCACCTCGGCGTTGGAGAGGTTGCGGGCACCGATGGCCCCGACCAGCACCACCACCGCGCCGAAGGCGATGCGACCGACCTCGCTGGGCCGCCGGCGCAGGCCGCGGTCGGGCACGACCCCGAACAGGGCCCTCCAGCTCGTGGTCCGCTTCTGCGGCGTTCGTGCGGTCATCGGGTGGTGTGGCCCGGCGGCTCCGCCCGCCGGGGTGGCGTGATCCTGGCACGTCGCGGTGGCACTGCGGGGCGCCGCCGGAGCGACGGCTCTGGCAGGATCAGTCGTCCGACGACCGAGGGGGACCCATGGACGATCCACGCACGCCGGGCGAGCGCGCCGCCGACGAGTGGGCGGTGCGCAACACGATCTCGCGCCTCGCGCTCTACGCCGACGGGGTGGGGTCGGTCGACCAGTACGCCGAGCTGTTCACCGAGGACGCCGAGTGGCTCATGCCGGGCGGCCCCCGCACCGGCCGCGAGTCGATCCGGCAGGGGTCGCACGAGCGGCGGGCCGCGGGTGGGGTGGGCCCGGGCAGCAACGCGCGCCACATGATCACCACCATGGCCGTCGAGTTCACCGGGCCCGACGAGGCCGTGTGCGACTCGTACTTCCTGTTCCTGGTCGACACCCACGAGACGCCCCGCGTGCAGGGCGTCGGCTACTACCACGACACCCTGCGCCGGACCGACGAGGGCTGGCTCATGGCCCGCCGCGAGATCACCTTCGGCTGACCGTCGTCCTCCCCGAAGCTGGCTCACGTGGCGCGGCCGGCCGTACCTGGTGAGCCACCTTTCGGAGATGGTCGGGTCTACGGGAGGCGGCGGCTGCCCGGGACGTCGACGCGGAGGGCGTCGACCCGGCCGGTGGGCTCACCCGAGCGGGTGGGCTTGTGGTGCTCACCCGAGCTGCACACGAACAGCGTGCGGCCGTCGTCGCCGCCGAGGGTGCAGGCCAGGGCGTGGAGGTCGTGGTCGATCACCTCGGTGACCACGCCGTCGCGGTCGAGGTGCACGACCTGGCCGCCGATCGGGTCGCAGGCCCAGACCCCGCCCTCGGCGTCGACGCAGAGCCCGTCGGGCGGCGCGTAGGGGGCGCCCTCGGCCTGGGGGAGGGAGGCGAACTCGTGGCGCTCGCCGAACGATCCGTCGTCGCCCACCGTGAAGCGGGTGATGCGCATCGCCGCGGGCTCGGCCACGAAGACGTGACGGCCCTCGGCGTCGAAGGCGATGCCGTTGGGGCAGAACAGCTCGTCGGCGGCGGCGGTGACCGAGCCGTCGGGTGCCACCGCGAGCACGGCGGAGGCGAGGCGGCCGGTGGTGCCGTGCCAGGAGTCGAAGCCGAACTGGGTCACGTAGGCGGTGCCGTCGTCGGCGACGGTCATGTCGTTGCACGGCCACGCCGCGTACGGCCGCAGGTCGGCGTGGAGGGTGAGCGTGGTGCCGTCCCAGCGCCAGAGCTTGGCGTGCTCCATGCCGACCACCAGCAGGTCGCCGCCGGGCAGCCACCCGAGCCCGCCCGGGTCGTCGTCGTCGAGGGTCAGCACGACCTCGTCGGTGCCGTCGGGGCCGACGCGGTGCACCGCGTGCCCCCACATGTCGGAGAACCACAGCGCCCCGTCGTGCCAGCGGGGGCACTCGGGCAGGTGCAGCCCCGTGCAGATGGTCGTCGCGTCCATGGGTCCCCCTCGACCTCTCGGCGATGCGCCCGGCATCGTAGGCCGGGAGGGGGAGCAGCCCCCGTGGCATGCTCGACCACGTTCTGCACCTCGACCACTGGGGGACACCGTGCCGGGACCGCTCTCGGGCATCCGCATCCTCGACCTCTCCATCGCCCTGACCGGGCCCTACGCCGCGGCCCTCCTCGGCGACCAGGGGGCCGAGGTCGTGAAGGTCGAGCGGCCCGGCATCGGCGACCTGGCCCGTTGGGTCGGGGTGTCGGTGAACGGCGTGTCGGCGCTCTACCAGGCGTGCAACCGGGGCAAGCGCTGCATCGCCGTCGACATCTCCACGCCGGAGGGCGCCGAGGTCGTGCGGGCCCTGGCGGCCACCTGCGACGTCTTCATCCAGAACTCGCGACCGGGGGCGATGGACCGGGCCGGGCTGGGGTGGGACGACCTCTCCGCCGGACGCGACGACCTCGTCTACCTGTCGCTGTCGGGGTTCGGCTCCGAGGGGCCCTACCGCGACCACGGCGCCTACGACACGGTGATCCAGGCCTACGCCGGGCTGGCCACCAACCAGGCCGACCCCGCCGACGGCACGCCGGTGTTCATCCGCCAGACCGCGGCCGACAAGATCACCGCCATGTACGCGGTGCAGGCCGTCACCGCGGCGCTGCTCGCCCGCGAGCGCGGCGCCGGTGGCCAGCACATCGAGCTGTCGATGACCGACTCGGTGGTGTCGTTCCTGTGGGCCGACTGCGGCGGCAACGAGCTGCTGATGGACGCCGACGGCTCGATGGCGTCCAGCTTCGTGCAGGGCTCCAAGCCGTTCCGCTTCGTCGACGGGTGGGGCATCGCCACGCCCACGAGCGACGCCGACTTCCACGGCATGTGCGAGGCGCTCGGCGTCGAGGGCCACGACGACCCGCGCGTCGCCACCATCGCCGAGCGGCGCAAGCACACCGATCTCACGGGCGAGATCATGAGCGCCTGCCACCGGGCGGCGGCGTCGCTCACCACGGCCGAGGCGTCCGAGCGCATGCAGGCCCTGCGGGTGCCGTTCGGGCTCGTCGTGTCCCAGGCCGACCTGCCCGACGACCCCCACGCCCGGGCCATCGGCCTGTTCGAGGAGTCGACGCACCCGGTGGCCGGGCGCCTGCGCCAGCCCCGGCACCCGGCCCGCTTCGCCGGCACGCCCGCCGTGCTGGGGGCACCGTCGCCCGGGTTGGGCCAGCACACCGACGAGATCCTCGTGGAGCTCGGGATGGGCGACCGCATCGACGCGTTGCGGGCGAAGGGGGCAGTCGCCTGATCGGGGCCGGCGAGCCGACGGGTGGCTCGGCACAACCCTTCTGACCAGGGGGAACAGGGAGATGCTTGCACAGTGCAAGCAATGGCCGTAGGGTGCCGACGGATCCCGGGACCGGTCCCGGGCACAGCTCGTGGGGGAGCAGCATGGGGGAGTCCCAGCAGGTCCGCGAGGGCCTCGATCACCCGGTGATCGACGTCGACGGCCACGTCATCGAGTTCATGCCGGCGATCCTCCCGCACATCCGGGAGGCCCTCGGCCCGGCGGCGTTCCAGCGCTACCTCGACCAGCCGTCGCCGATCGCCCGCATCCTCGAGGCCGACACCGCCACCCGCGCCGCCACCGGCACGCCGCAGTCGGCGTGGTGGGGCACGCCGGCGGCCAACGTCACCGACCTCGCCACCGCGGTGATCCCGCGCTTCATGTACGAGCGCCTCGACGAGCTCGGCATCGACTTCTCGGTGCTGTACCCGACCAAGGGCTTCGGCATCGCCGGGATCGCCGACGCCGAGCTGCGCCAGGGCGTGTGCCGTGGCTTCAACGACTACTACGCCGACACCTACGCCCAGTACGCCGACCGCATGGCCCCGGCCGGCGTGATCCCGATGCACACGCCCGACGAGGCGATCGCCGAGCTCGAGCACTGCAAGGCGATCGGCCTCAAGGTCGTGGGCTTCCCCGAGGGCGTCACCCGCCCCATCCCGAGCCCCGACCCCGGCAACCTCAGCCCGTTCATGTACCCGGGCCAGGCGTGGTGGTTCGACCACTTCGGCCTCGACAGCGCCTACGACTACGACCCGGTGTGGGCCAAGGCCGAGGAGCTCGGCTTCGCCGTCACCTGCCACGGCGGGCTCGGCAACATGCCCACCGGCTCGTTCGTGTCGCGCACCAACTACAGCTACAACCACATCGGCTCGTTCGCCCAGCGCATGCACCACATGTGCAAGAGCCTCTTCATGGGGGGCGTCACGGCCCGGTTCCCGCGGCTCAACATCGCCTTCCTCGAGTGCGGCGTCGGCTGGGCCGCCATCCTGCTCGCCGACCTGCTCGAGCACTGGGAGAAGCGCAACCCCGAGGCGCTGCCGTCCCTCGACCCGGCGTCGATCGACTGGGCCCGCTTCGAGGAGCTGATGCGCACCTACGGCGCCGACGACCTGCTGGCCAAGGCGGGCGACATCGACCTCGACGCCGCCCTGCGGGCGCTGCCCGGCACCGGGGTGCCGCCCGACGACATGGACGACTGGCGCTTCCTGCAGGTCTCCTCCGAGCGCGAGCTCGTCGACCGCTTCGTGCCCCGGTTCTTCTTCGGCTGCGAGGCCGACGACCGCTCGATCGCCTACGCCTTCTCGAAGGCCAACCCGTTCGGCGCCCGGCTGCAGCCCGTGTTCAGCTCCGACCTCGCCCACTGGGACGTCGAGGAGATGGACGAGGTCGTCGCCGAGGCGTTCGGGCTCGTGCGCAAGGGCGTGCTCGAGGAGCGCGACTTCCGCGAGTTCGTGTTCGAGAACCCGGCCCGGCTCCTGCTCGGGCAGAACCCCGACATCTTCGTGGGCACGGCCGTCGAGGCCGCCACCGCGCCGCTGGCCGACGCCGCCCGCGCCGCCCAGGCCGGGGTCGCCGGCTGATGGCGGCCACCCTGCTGCGCGGCGGCACGGTGATCGACGGCACCGGCGCACCGGCGCACGACGCCGACGTCCTGCTCGTCGACGGCCGCATCGCCGCCGTCGGCCCCGGGCTCGAGGCGCCCGACGGCGCCGAGGTGGTCGACTGCAGCGGGTTGGTCGTGGCCCCCGGCTTCATCGACCCCCACACGCACTACGACGCCCAGGTCCTGTGGGACCCGGAGCTCACGCCGTCGTCGTGGCACGGGGTCACCACGGTGGTGGTCGGCAACTGCGGCTTCGGCATCGCGCCCACCCGGCCCGAGCACCGGCCCACCATCCTGCGGGTGCTCGAGAACGTCGAGGGCATGCCGCTCGACGCGCTGGAGGCCGGCATCCCCTGGGGCTTCGAGACCTTCCCCGAGTACCTCGACGCCGTCGACGCGCAGCCCCTCGGCATCAACGTCGCGGTGCTCCTCGGCCACACCCCGCTGCGCTTCTTCGTGCTCGGCGACGACGCCACCGAGCGCACCGCCACGGCCGACGAGGTGGCCCGCATGGAGCGCCTCGTCGGCGAGGCGCTCGACGCGGGAGCGGTCGGCTTCTCGACGTCGCGCACCGAATCGCACCTCGGCGCCTACGGCAAGCCGGTGCCCAGCCGGGTGTGCGACCTCGACGAGATCCGCACGCTCGCGGGCGTGCTCGGCACGAAGGGCCGGGGCACGCTCGAGTCCACGTGGGGCCCCGACCTCTTCGTCGACGAGTTCGCCGAGATCGCCCGCACCACCGGCCGGCCGGTGTCGTGGGCGGCGCTGATGACCAGCCGCCGCAACCCGGGCCACGCGGCCAGCGTGGCCGCGTCGGTCGCCGCCGCCGCCCAGGCGGGGGGCACGGTCCGGCCGCAGGTGGCGTGCCGCCCGATCGTGGTGCAGCTGGCCCTCTCCGACCCGTTCGCGTTCGCCAACGTGCCTGCGTTCGGCGAGATCCTCGCCCTCGAGCACGACCAGCGGGCCGCCCTCTACGCCACCTCTGAGTGGCGGGCCCGCGCCCACACGCAGATGCGCGACGCGTGGGGCGACATCCTCGACTTCGCGGTGGTGTCCGAGAGCGACACCCATCCCGAGCTGGTCGAGGCCGGCACCGTCGGTGAGCTGGCCGCGGCGCGGGGCATGACCTCGATCGACCTGATGGTCGAGCTGGCCGTGGCCGAGGGCCTGGCCACACGCTTCACCATCGCCATGATCAACGACAACGAGGACGAGATCGCGGCCCTGCTGGCCGACGACAACTTCCTCCTCGGCCTCTCCGACGCCGGCGCCCACACCAGCCAGCTGTGCGACGCCAACTACGCCACGTTCCTGCTGCAGCACTGGTGGCGGGAGAAGCAGGCCATCAGCCTCGAGCGGGCGGTGTGGCGCCTCACCGGCCAGCCCGCCGAGGTCTACGGCCTAGCCGACCGCGGCCGCCTCGAGCCCGGCCTCGCAGCAGACGTGGTCGCCTTCGACGCCGCCACGGTGGGCACCACGCGGGCCCGACGCGTCGCCGACTTCCCGGCCGGGGCCGACCGCCTCGTGGCCGACAGCACGGGCATCATCCACACCTGGGTCGGAGGGGTGCACACCCGCCGCGACGGAGAGCAGGTGGCGGGCCTCGGCGCCGGCACGCTGCTCCGAGGAGGCACCGCATGACCGTCACCGACCAGCTCCCGGTCCCCACGCCCGAGCGGCTCGAGCAGCTCTACGAGCAGTGCTCGAACTGGGGTCGCTGGGGCGACGACGACGAGCTCGGCGCGCTCAACCTCCTCACCCCTGAGCGCCGCGTGGCCGCCATGGGCTCCGTGCGCTCCGGGCTTTCGGTGAGCCTCGCCCACGACCTGCCGAAGGTGCCGTCGGTCGAGAACCCGTTCCCGTGCCACCACCACATGCTCGCCAGCGGTGACGCCCTCGACTCCAACGGCATCCCCGGCTACGAGGCCACCCGCGACTACGTCGGCACCGACGTGCACGGCCTCGGCACCACCCACATCGACGCCCTGTGCCACATGTTCGTGCGCGGCCGCTCGTTCAACGGCGCCACCCCGGACACGGTGAAGAGCACCGGCGCCACCGCCAACACGATCATGGCGGCGGCGGGCGGCATCGTCGGGCGGGGCGTGCTCCTCGACGTGCCCCGCGCCCTGGGTGTGCCCCACCTCGCGGGCAACACCACGATCTCGCCCGACGACCTCGACCGGGCCTGCGCCGCCCAGGGTGTGCACGTCGGCGAGGGCGACCTCCTGGTCGTGGCCACCGGCCGCGACGCCCGCCGCGCCGAGCAGCGCGGCCGCTTCGACCCCATCGGGGACGGCATGGCCGGCCTCCACGCCGAGTGCCTGCCCTGGCTGCACGAGCGGGGTGTGGCCCTGCTCGGCGGCGACGGCATCTCCGATCCCATGCCGGGCGTCGGCATCCACGAGTGGCCGTTCCCGATCCACCAGATCGGCATCACCCGCATCGGGCTCATGCTGATCGACAACCTGCGCCTCGACGACCTGCTCGACGCCTGCGCCCGGGCCGAGCGCTGGGAGTTCCTGCTCACCGTCGGCCCCCTGCGCATCCCCGGTGGCACCGGCTGCCCGGTGAACCCCGTGGCGGTGCTGTGACCGAGGCCGCTCCCGCCGACCGCACCCGGCTCGACGGCCGCGTCGCCCTGATCAGCGGCGCGGCGCGCGGCCAGGGTGAGGCCGAGGCCCGCCTGCTGGTCGAGCGCGGCGCCCGGGTGGTCCTGGCCGACGTGCTGGTCGCCGAGGGCGAGGCCGTCGCCGGATCCCTCGGCGAGGCCGCCCGGTTCGTCCCCCTCGACGTGGGCCAGCCCGACCAGTGGGCCCGCGCCGTCGGCGCCACCCTCGATGCGTTCGGCCGCCTCGACGTGCTGGTCAACAACGCCGGCATCGTGCGCGCCGGCGCCATCGAGTCCGTCGCCGTCGACGACTACATGGAAGCCGTCCGGGTCAACCAGCTCGGGTGCTTCCTCGGCATGCAGGCCGTGGTGCCCACCATGAAGGCGCAGGCGAGCGGGTCGATCGTGAACGTGTCCTCGATCGCCGGGCTGCAGGGCGTCGCCGGTGCCGTGCCCTACGTCGCGACCAAGTGGGCGATCCGCGGCATGACCAAGACCGCCGCCATCGAGCTCGGCCACGACGGCATCCGGGTCAACTCCGTGCACCCCGGCGTGATCGACACCCTGATGACCAACAACCCGCAGTTCGACGACGTCGACAAGCAGGCCGTGTTCGACGCCTTCCCGATCCCGCGCATCGGCAGCCCGGAGGAGGTCGCCGAGGTCGTGGCCTTCCTCGCCTCCGACGCCAGCTCCTACTGCACCGGAGCCGAGTTCATCGTCGACGGCGGCGCCGTCGCCGGCCGTCCGCCCGCCATCCGCTGACCACCCGGAGCCACCCATGAGCGGAACCACCCCGACACCACCTCCGAGCCCAGGCGACGCCGAGCGGCTGGCGATGATCCAGGAGGCGCTCGGCATCGTCGCCCGGCGGGCCAAGGACGTCGAGCTGCACGAGGCCCTGGGCGCCCGCGTCGGCCACCGGCTCGAGGGCCCGGCCTACGGCACGCTCTCGCGCCTGGGCCTGGCCGGTCAGTGCTCGATGACCGAGCTGGCGGGGCTCCTCGGGCTCGAGCTCTCGACCGTGTCGCGCCGGGTGAAAGCCCTGGAGCTGTCTCTTATACACATCTCCGAGCCCACGAGACTAAGGCGAATCT
>CAMFLJ010000115.1 GCA_945957335.1 uncultured Actinomycetes bacterium
GTTTCAATCTTAGGCGTCCCTCACTCGCGACCCCAACCCGGGCTGACGGTCTGTGGTCACCCCTCCTCGGCGGGCAGCGCGCCCGACCGGATCGCGTCGACGAGGGCGGCGTGGTCGGCCTCGGTGCGGTCGGCGTAGCGCACCGCCCATGCGCCCATGGCCTCGGTGAACGCCCGCCCCTTGCCGAGGTAGGAGCTGATGGCGACGGGGTCGCCGGTGCGGGCGTGGCCCTTGGCGAGCACGGCCCCGCAGGCCGACGCGAAGTCGGCGAGCACGGGGGCCAGCTGCTGGCTGTCCGGGATGATCTTCATGTCGCGGAACTGGCGGACGTAGTAGTCGGCGTCGTCGAGGCTGGTCCATCCCACGAACATGTCGGTGGCGCTCTGCAGGAGGCGCTGGCCGTTGATCACCCGGGCGCCGTGGTTGGCGTAGGTGCTGGCCGGGAGGTACCGCTCGTACACCGACGGCCCGGCCTGCTTGACCTGGAGGAAGAGCGGCTCGCCGGTGTGGTCCTCGAGCAGCAGCAGGGCCACCCGCATGCCCACGCTGCCGACGCCCACCACCTGGCGGGCCACGTCGACGAAGTGGAACTGGCGCAGGCAGTGGCGGCGGTCCTCGCGAAGGGTGGCCGCGTACCGCTCGAACACCTCCTCGACGATGTCGAGGCGGTCGGGCGTGTCGAAGTGGTGCAGCTTCGGCGGGCTCTCGGCGATGCGCACGGCGCCGTCGACCACCTCGGTGAGCTTGGCGAACGCCCCCTGGCTGGTGCGCTTCGCGCTCTTGCGCTCGATCATGGCGGCGATGCCGGTGCGCCACTCGTCGTCGAAGTGGGCGAGGAGCCAGTCGACGTCGACGAGGTCGTACCAGACCTCCATCTGGCCCGACGACGCGTAGCCGGCCATGCGCTCGACGTAGGCGCCCAGGCAGCGGTCGACGGCCTCGAGGCCGACGGAGTCGGCGAGCCCGTTGTGGCGCGAGAGCACCACCAGCGAGGCGGCCAACCGGGCGACGTCCCACTCGAACGGGCCGGGGAGGGTCTCGTCGAAGTCGCGCAGGTCGAACGAGAGGTTCCGCTCGGGGGTGGCCCAGAGGCCGAAGTTGAGGACGTGGGCGTCACCGCAGAGCTGCACGTCGAGGCCGGAGTGGGGGAGGGCCCCGAGGTCCATCGCCATGATCGCGGCAGCACCCCGGTAGAAGTTCCACGGCGACAGGGCCATGCGCCCGTGGCGCAGGGGCACGAGCTCGGGGTCGCGGATCTCGTTCTGGGCGACGAGGACCGCCACCGGGTCGTCGCGCCCCTCGGCGGGCTCCCAGTCGGCGAAGGCGCGGCGGGGCGACTCGCGGCGGGCCGCGCGCCCGCGCTCGCGGCGCTCGTCGGTGGCGGGGACGGGGGTGATCGGCATCGGTGCTCCTCGGCGGCGGCCGGGAGGGGCCCGCCCGGCGCTGCGATCGTGCCAGGTGGGGCGTCGCCACGGCCTACTCGAGCTCGACCTCGGGGTCGATCGCCCGGGTGACCAGCCACACGGCCACCACCGCGAGCGCGACGAGGCCGGCGCCCACGAGGGTGGCCACCACCCGGGCCAGCGCGGCCGAGGTGCTGGTGTCGCCTCCTCCGGCGTAGAGGACGATGGCCACGGTGACCGCTGCGATGCGGGCCTCGTAACCCTGGGCACGGGTGACGGACCAGAGCGCCGCGAGCAGGGCGAGGCCGATCACCACGCCCGTCCACGGGACCGCCCAGGCGAAGAGGCTGGCGGCCGCCGCTCCGGCGACGGTGGCGGCGGTGCGGGCCGCCGAGCGGTCGAGCGTCGCCACCGCGGAGGGCACCGCCACCGCCAGCACGGTGGCCGCCACCCAGTGCCCGTTGGTGATCCGGTGGCTGGCGGTGACCCACATCGCCCCGCCGGCCAGGGAGGCCAGCACGAGCCCGGCGACGACGGCCCAGCCGAGGGGCAGGACCACCTCCTCGACCGGCGGGTCGCTGTGCCACAGGGCCACGACGCCGATGCCGATCAGCCCGCCCGCGACCAGCGCGATGGCCCGGGGCGCGGCGACGTCGACCGCGGCCGGAGTGCTCACCACGACGAGGGCGATCGGCGTGACGACCACCGCGGAGTAGAGCCCCCACCGGGAGGCGAGGCCGGCCGCGAGGGCGGCGACGGCCGTGACGAGCGCGTAGCGGCCGGCGCCGTCACCGACCACCCCGGCGACGAGGATCGCCGCTCCGGCCAGGGCCGTGGCCCACGCCGCGACGGTGGTGCTGCGCTGGCGGCGCAGTGGGCCGACCTCCATGATCCCCACGCCGAGGGCGACGGCGGCACCGGGCGCGACGCGGAGCCACAGCACCGCGGTGAGCGCGCCGAGCAGCGCGTAGGCGGCGGCGAAGGCCCACCGCGGCCGGGGCGGCGGGGGCTCGCCCGGCGTGGGGTGGCTGGCGATCGGCCGACGCTACCGCCGGCACGTGACACGCTGGTGGGCGTGGGGACCGACACCACCACCGACACCGCGCCACCGGCCGCCGAGCCCTCGATCTGCGTCGGCTGCGGGCTGTGCTGCGACGGCACCGTGCTCACCCACATCGCCGTGCGCGACGACAGCGACCTCGGGATGCCGCTGGCCGCCCTCGGGGTCTCGATCATCGTCGAGGCCGACCCACCGGTGTTCGAGCTCCCGTGCCCGGCGGTGAGCGACGGCGTCTGCACGATCTACCACCTGCACCGGCCCGGGGCCTGCGGGTGGTTCGAGTGCGACCTCTCCTCGGCGGTGCTCGCCGGAGCGGTGGGGGCCGACGAGGCCCGGGCCGTCATCGCCGCCACCGTGGCCCTCCGCGACCGGGTGCGTGCCGGCGAGGCGGACGCCACGGAGCTAACTACCGCGGTGGAGAGGCACTTTCGGCGGGGTGGCGGATCCGACGAATGAGGGAAGCAGCCAGGGACCACCGTCCCTGACCGGGCGGCTCGGCTGCCCGTACCTTGCCAAGCGGAGCGAGGAGGTCGTGCCATGGCCGGCGCGGAGGCCCTTCACCAGGCGATTCGGGAGGCGGCGGACCCGACCCTCGTCATGGATCGGATCGTGCAGCACGCCCTCGACCTCGTGCCGAGCGCCGACGGGGCCTCGCTGGAGATCCGGCTCGACGAGGAGACCCTCGAGTACGTCTCGACGGCCGGCACGTTGCGCGAGTTCGTCGGGTTCCGCCTGCCGGTGGGCTCCAGCCTGTCGGGCCAGTCCGTGCTGTCGGGCCGCGTCCTGCGCTGCGACGACTCCGAGACCGACCCTCGGGTCGACCGCGAGGCCTGCCGACGGGTGGGGGCGGTGTCGATGCTGTGCGTCCCGCTCTCGCCGCTGCGGGGCGGCATCGCCGTGCTGAAGGTGAGCTCGCAGCACACCGACGCCTTCGACGACGAGGACGCCCGCACCCTCACCCGCCTGGCCGGCTTCCTGCAGGCCACGCTCGCCGCCGCCACCGACGTGGCCCGGGTGACCGCCGACATCCTCTCGTTCCTCGACACCACCGACGACCCCTCCCTCGGCCGGCCGGTGAGCGAGACGGCCCGCTTCGTGGCCGATGTCATGACGCCCGGGCTCGCCGCCTTCGCGCGGCCGACGAGCGGATCCAGGAGGTCCTCGACACCGGGGCGTTCCACACGGTCGTGCAGCCGGTGGTCGACCTCACCGACGGTCGCATCATCGGGGTGGAGGCGCTCACCCGCTTCGACGCGGAGCCGCAGCGACCGCCCGACCAGTGGTTCGCCGAGGCCCACCGGGTCGGCCGTGGTGACGAGCTCGAGCTGGCCGCGGTGCGCCGGGCGCTCGAGGTCCTCGACCTGCTGCCCCCCGACATCAGCCTCGGGGTGAACTTCGGCCCCTCTGCGCTCCTCACGGCCGAGGCCCTGGCCCGGCTCTCCGCGGTGCCGGCCGATCGCCTCGTCGTCGAGCTCACCGAGCACGTCGCCGTGCCCGAGTACCAGCCCCTGCTCGAGCGGGTCGCCGAGCTCCGGCGCATTGGCCTGAGGGTGGCGGTCGACGACACCGGCACCGGCTACTCGAGCCTGGCCCACATCCTCGAGGTGCAGCCCGACATCATCAAGCTCGACCGCGATCTCACGCGGGGCATCGCCGGCGACGCCGTGCGCCGCACCCTGGCCGCCGCGCTGGCGCGCTTCGCCGGTGAGATCGGTGCCCGCGTGGTGGCCGAGGGCGTCGAGACCGAGGAGGACGCACGGGGGCTGGTCGAGCTCGGCGTCACCCTGGGGCAGGGCTGGTTCCTCGGACGTCCCGTGCTCCCGCAGGACCTGCCCACCGGGCCCCTCTGGTCCGCCCGCTGAGGGCCTGAGCGAGGCCTGGCCTGGTCAGCCCCCGCCCCGACCGGTTCAGGCGAGGGCGGGGCGCACCCGGGCCAGCACCGACGAGGTCAGGCGGCCCCGGCCGCCGTCGTCGTGGAGGTCGATCCGCACGAGGCCGCCCTCGGCGTCGACCACCCGGGCCGTCGTGGCGATCGGCGTCACCCGGTTCTGGGCGAGGTAGCGCACCTCGAGCTCGGTGACGGCGTGGCGGTCGGTGCCGAGGAGGCGGGTGTGGTCGGCCAGGTCCTCGGCAGCGGCCTCGGCCAGCCCGGCGACCATGGCGCCCTGCAGGGCCCCGGCCGGGTTGAGCAGCTCGGGCCGCAGCTCGACCGTGACCACGCCGGTGGAGGGGTCGACCGAGCGGAACCCGGCGGCCTCCCGCAGGGGCACCTCGATCGGCGGGGCCGACACGCGCCGGGCGACGCTGCTCTTGTCGAACTCGGGCTTCACCGGGTCGGTGTCGCGGCGCGGCACGCGCGAGAACGAGATGAAGCAGTGGCCCCATGGGCGGCCCTCGACGGTGAAGGGCGCCTCGCAGACGGCCGACCGCTTCCCGCCGCGCAGCTCGGTGGTGGCGCAGGCGATCACGGCGGGTGCGGGCTCGAGCGGTGCCCGCACCGAGGCGTCGGCGGTGAAGGCCCAGGCCTCGCGGTCGGTGTCGCTGGTGACGCCGGCGACCACGTCGGCGAGGAACAGCAGGGCGTAGGCGGGCACGACCCCCCGGTCGCACATGCCGGGGTGGACGGCGAGCACCCCGGTGAGCTCGTCGTCCTCGTCGACGGCGAAGCGGGTGCCCAGCCGTGAGGGGATGCTGGCGAGGTCGGGGGGAAGGTCGGTCACGGCGTGCGACGGTATCCGCGGCCGCGCCGCCGGGTCGGCGTGGGCCTTCCGGCCGGTCCGGAATAGTACCCCCGGGGGTATAGTTGCACGAGGCGACGAGGAGGTCGGAGATGGACGTGGCGCAGGCGACGGAGACGAGCAGTGGCGAGAGCGAGGGCGGCACGCCCCGGCGGGTCGTGGTCGTGGGTGGGGTGGCCGGCGGCATGTCGACCGCCACCCGTCTGCGCCGCCTCGACGGGTCGGCCGAGATCGTGGTGGTCGAGCGCTCGGGCCACGTGTCCTACGCCAACTGCGGGCTCCCGTACTTCGTCGGCGGCGTGATCGAGGACGAGGACGACCTGCTCCTCCAGACGCCCGAACGGCTCTTCGAGCGCTTCCGCCTCGACGTCCGCGTCGACTCCGAGGTGGTGGCCATCGATGCCACCGACCGCCGGGTCACCGTCCGCTCGACGCTCGACGGCTCCGAGTACGACCTGCCCTACGACCGCCTCGTGCTCAGCCCTGGTGCCGTCCCGGTGCGCCCGCCGATCCCCGGGTTCGAGCGGGTCAGGGTGCTGCGCACGGTCGAGGACGCCCACGACCTGTTCGGTGCGGTCGCCGCCCGCCCGGCGTCGGCCGTCGTCATCGGTGGTGGGTTCATCGGCCTGGAGACGGCGGAGAACCTCGCGCACGCCGGCATCCCGACCACCGTGGTGGAGGCGACCGACCAGGTCATGCCGCCGCTCGACCCGGAGATGGCGATCCTCGTGCAGGCCGAGCTCGAGCGCCACGGGATCGCCGTCGAGACGGGCGTCGCCGTCACCGAGGTCACCGCCGCCGGGGTGCGCCTGGCCGACGGTCGCGAGCTTCCGGGCGAGGTCGTCGTCGGCTCCATCGGCGTGCGTCCCGACACCCGCCTCGCCGAGATGGCCGGCCTCGCCATCGGCCCACGCGGCGGCATCGCCGTCGATGGTGCCGGGCTCACCAGCGACCCCGCGATCTACGCCGTCGGCGACGCCGTCGAGAAGATCGACTCGATCGGCGGCAAGGCGTCGCTCATCGCCCTCGCCAACGTCGCCAACCGCCAGGGCCGGCGCGTGGCCGACCACATCGCCGGCCTGGCCGCCCGGCCGGCGCCGTCGCTCGGAACCGCCATCGTCAAGGTCTTCGACCGCACCGCGGCGATGACGGGCTGGAACGAGAAGCGCCTCCGCGACGCGGGCCGGCCCTATGCCGTCATCCGCTCGCACCCCATGAACCACGCCGGCTACTACCCGGGCGCCGAGCAGATGTCGTTGAAGCTCCTCATCGACCCGGTGGCGGGCACCATCCTCGGGGCCCAGGCCGTCGGCGGCGCCGGCGTCGACAAGCGGATCGACGTGCTGGCGACGGCCATGACCGGTGGCCTCACGGCCCCCGAGCTGGCCGACCTCGAGCTGGCGTACGCGCCGCCGTTCTCGTCGGCCAAGGACCCCGTCAACATGCTCGGCTACATGGCCGAGAACCTCGTCTCGGGCGACTGCGACCCGGTCGAGGCCGACGAGGTCGCCCCCCTGCTCGACGACGGCTGGACCCTGCTCGACGTGCGGAGCGAGGCCGAGAACCGCCGAGGCACGGTCGACGGCTCCGTGCTGGCGCCGCTCGACGACCTGCGCGAGCTCCTGCCCGACCTGGGCCCCGGCCCGTTCCTGGTCACCTGCCAGGTGGGCCAGCGGGGCCACACCGCCACCGCGCTGCTGCAGGACCTCGGCATCCGGGCCCGCAACCTCGACGGCGGCTACCTCAGCTGGAAGGCGTGGCGGGCCGCGGCGGCCCGAGACGTCTCGCTGCTCGGCGACGTGGCGGTGGGCTGAGGCTCAGCCGGCCAGTGCCGGCATGACCTTCTCGTCGACGGTGGTCAGGTAGCGCCAGGCGATGTCGGGCGGCAGGCCGCCGATGAGCGGGTGCAGCGGCAGCGGCATCCCGGCGCGCACCATGGCCACGGCCTCGTCGACGGTGACGATGCGGTGGCTGGCGTCCTGGGCCCGCAGCTCGTCGGCGTCCTTGGCGAACGAGATCGAGGCGATGCCCTCACGGCCCTCGTTCCACTCGGCGTAGGAGCGCACGTCGTGCATGAGGTAGGGGCCCAGCTCGGCCCACGCGGCGTCGACGTCGTCGGCCACGAACAGGGTCTGCACCGAGTCGGCCGGGGGCAGCAGGCACATCCCGGGCTCGTGGCCATTGGCCCGGGCCGACTCCTCGTAGGCCTCGCCGAGGGCGGGGTCGTCGCTCTGGCCGAAGAAGCCGAGCCCGTTGCGCCCGGCGCGGCGCGCCGCGGCGATGCTCCCGCCGCCCCACATCACCATCGGCCCGCCCGGCGTGAGGGGAGAGGGGGTGATCTGGATGTGGCGCCCGTCGTGCACGACGGGCTCGCCCGACTTCACCTGCAGGAGCAGCTCGAGCTTCTCGTCGGCGATGCGGCCGCGGCGGTGGAAGTCGACGCCGTACATCTCGTACTCGCTCGGCAGGTAGCCGATGCCGCCCACGTAGCTGACCCGGCCACCGCTCAGGTGGTCGAGCACGGTCATCTCCTCGGCCAGCTTGACCGGGTCGTAGAGGGGCAGCTGGATGACGGCGATGGTGATGGGCAGCGTCGTGGTGCGGGCCGCGAACGCGGCGGCCATCACGAGCGGTGAGGGCAGGTAGCCGTCGGAGGCGCCGTGGTGCTCGCAGAGCAGGGCGCTGATGCAGCCGCGGCTCTCGGCCCACGCCGACATCTCGAGCGCCGCCTGGTAGAGCTCGGCGGCCGGGGCGCCGGTCGACGGTGCGCGCAGGTCGAAGCGAAGCATGAACACGGTGGCGGCCCCCTGGCTCGTCCGGCAGGGGCGTGACGCCCCTCGAGTGCGACCCGGACCCTACCTGCGGGGCCGGGACCGCACGGCCGTCAGGCGGTGGGGCGGTCGCCGTCGCCGCCGTCGTCGCCGGTGCGGTCGAGGACGACGTCGAACGCGGCGAGGAGGGCGGCCCCGCGCTGCTCGACCTCGTCGCGCCGGCCCGGATCGGTCGCCACGAACGCCAGGTCGCGGGTCACCGCGGCGACGGCGGCGAGGCCGATGCCCGCCGCCGCCCCGGTTACCACCGCGGCCCGACCCCGTAGATCCTCGATCACGGGTGCAGCACCACCTTGATCGCACCGGCGGCCCGGTCGTCGGCCACCCGGAACGCCTCCGCGGCGTCGTCGAGCGCGAACCGGTGGGTGATCACCGTGGCGGCGACCTCGGGTCGGGTGGCGAGCATGGCGGCGGCCTCGTCGGACTCGCGCACGCCCTCGTGGCGCCCGCGGCCCATCGAGCCGATCCAGGTGATCTCCTTCACCAGCGTGTCGGCCCCCGGCACCGGCATCAGCCCGGTCGAGACGCCGAGCAGCACGACGCGCCCGCCCGGCCGCACGAGCGCGGCGCACCGGGCGAGGGCATCGGCGGTGCCGGCGGCGTCGATCACCACGTCGTAGGTGCCGTCGGCCGCCACCTCGCGCGCGCCGAGCCGCTCGGCCGCGGCCCGCTGGTGGGGGTGGCGCGCCTCGAGGGCGACGTCGTGGCCGAGGTGGGAGGCCGATGCCGCGGCGAGCAGCCCGATGGCCCCGCCGCCGACGATCGCCACCGGCTGCCCGTGCTCGAGGCCGGCCCGGTGGACGCCGTGCCACGCCACCGACGCCGGCTCGACCAGGCAGGCGTCCCGGACGTCCAGCCCGTCGGGGAGGGGCACGAGCGAGTAGCGGGGGAGGCGCACCCGGTCGGCCAGGCCGCCGTCGCAGGTGGCACCGATGTTGCGGCGCCCCCCGGTGCAGCGCTGCGTCGACCCCGTCGTGCACTCGGCGCAACGGCCGCAGAACACCGTGGGCTCCACCGCGTGGGCGACCCCGTCGACCGTGCCCGACAGCTCGTGGCCGAGGACGTGGCGGGCGCCGGTGTCGCGCAGGAAGTGCAGGTCGGTGCCGCAGATGCCGACGGCCACCACCTCGAGCACGACGTCGCCGTCGGTGGCCGCGGAGGGCCGGTCGTCGGCGGGATCGGGCACGTCGCGGTCGACCACGACGCCCTCGTCGGACCAGCGCACGCCCCGCATGGGGCGACCTTAGGCGAGGCCCCGACCAGGGGCGGGCCACGGAGAGTGGTGGTTTTGGTTGCAAACGGCCGCGAACTTGACGATCCTTTGACGTATGGATCGATGGGACGACTTCCGAGGACCGCTCGACCTGGGGAACTGGCACAACATCGAGCGGCGCATCGGCACCCGCGTCCCGGCCGACGGCATCGCCGTGCGGCTGGTCCTCGACGGCGAGATCGACCTCCGCGACGAGGGCCACGTCGGCCGTGTCATCGAGGTCTCCGTCACCGGCGGCGCCATCGAGGCCCAGTCCGACATCCCGGTCGACGTGCCCGGCTCCATGAAGGTGTCGCTCGGCGACTCCGAGTCGACCGTCACGGTCCGCCACGCCACGCCGTCGGTGGTGGCGGGGCTCACCCGCTACGGCGTGGAGTGGGGCCGCCTCGAGGAGCCGTTCCGGTCGGTCGTCTACGGCGTCGTCGCCGAGGCCCGCCCCGTCGGCACCAACCGCTAGCCACCCGGTGCCCGACGACCCCAACGGCGGGCTGCCGCCACTGCTGGCGGCCACCCTCGGGCCGACCTCGAACGTGTACCACGTCGGCTTCGTGGTGCCCGACCTCGACGCCGCCATCGCATCGGTCGGCGAGGCCCTGCGGCTCACCTTCACCGAGCCCATCGAGATGCCGGGGCTGCAGCTCTTCACGCCCGCCGGCCCCGCCGAGGCCGCGCTGCGGCTCTGCTACTCGAGCCGGCCGATCCACGTCGAGCTGATCCAGTCGGTGCCCGGCACCCTGTGGGACTCCGACGACTCGCTCCGGGGCCATCACCTCGGCGTGTGGGCCGACGACGTCGAGGCCGAGGGCGCTCGCCTCGAGTCGCTGGGCATGCCCGCGGTGTGGTGGGGCGTCGGCGGCGACGGCCGTCGGATGTTCAGCTACCACTCGACCGGGCTCGGCTTCTACGTCGAGCTGGTCGACACGGTGGCCCGCGCGTTCTACCCGGGCTGGTTCACCGCGGTCGATCCCGGCCTGGCCGATCCCGTCACCTGAGCCGCCGGCTCAGGCCACCACGCCGGCCTCGCGCAGCTCGGCGATGCGGTCACCCAGGCCGTACTCGGCGAGCACCTCGTCGGTGTGCTCGCCCAGTGCGGGGG
>CAMFLJ010000116.1 GCA_945957335.1 uncultured Actinomycetes bacterium
GAGCGCCTCCTCCTGGTGCAGCTTGACGGGCACCGGGATCGGCACGCCGTCGAGGCCCAGAGCGTGCTCCATGGCCGTCTTGTCGTCGTCGGTGAACGGGCGGTCGATGCCGATGAGCTCGGGTGGCGTCGGCGGCTCGATGCCGTACTTCTTCATGGCCCGGGACTTCACGATGGCCCCACCCACGGGCGGGACGATCAGGAGGTTGGCGACCGTGAAGATCACGAAGTGCCAGTTGTTGATGTAGCCGCGGGCGGTGAGGGCCCAGATGATCGCCTGGAGGCCGATCATGGTGAGCATCAGCGGCTTGGACTTCTTGATGTTCTCGAGCCCCTCGACGATGTCGGACACCGCACCGCTGGGGTTCTTGCCCATCGTGATGCCGATGGTGGCGGGGCCGACCGAGACGGCCGAGACCAGGAAGCCGAACACGGCCTCGAGGCTCTTGTAGTCCTGGCCCAGCTTGGTGAGCGTGTTCTGCATCGCGAGGAACGAGCAGCCGAACAGCACACCGGCGAACAGCGCCCCGGAGGCGTAGCCGATGCCGCCGACCACGGTGATCAGGAGCACGGCGAGGCTGAGGAAGATGTCGAAGCGGTCGAGGTTGACCGAGCCGAGCTGGGCCGACATGAGCACGCCGCCGATGCCGGCGATGGCGGCCGAGAGCATGAACACCGACAGCTTGAGGCGCACGACGCTCATGCCGAGGGTGGCGCAGGCCGCCGGGCTGTCCTTCATGGCGGCGAGGCGACGGCCGTAGTTGCTGTGGCGCAGGTAGACGAGCCCGATGGCGAACAGGCCGAACACCACCGTCACCAGGATCAGGAACGACTCGTTCGACTTGAAGTCGAGCGGTCCGATCTTGGGTCTGGGGATGGTGAGCGAGCCGCCCTGGAAGATCGAGAACTTCCAGCCGAAGACCTCGCGCTCACCGATCTCGGTGAGCACCATGCGGGAGACGAACACGCCGAAGGCCATGGTGGCGAGGGCCAGGTAGAGGCCTCTGAGGCGCAGCGCAGGGAGCGCGACCAGAGCTCCCACCACTGCGCAGGCGATGGCCGCGAGCAGGATGCCCCAGAGCGTCATGCGCGCCCCGTTGCCGCTGCCGCTGATGCCGAAGTGGAACACCACGATCGTGCCGATGGCGCCGAACGACAGCGCCGCCAGGTTGATCTCGCCGGCGTAGCCGGTGAGCAGCACGAGCGAGAGGGCGATGATGCCGAGCGTGATGCCGTAGGCGAGCGTGTTGATGGCGGTGGTGGCCATGATCGTGCGCAGGGCCCACACCACGACCACCAGCACCAGGGCGGCGATCCAGGCGTTGCGCAGCGACGGCATGCGGAAGCGCTCACGGGTGCGCAGCACCGTGGTGCCACGGAGGCGGTCCTGGGGCAGCACCAGCAGGATGACGAAGAGCAGGATCATCGGGATCGAGGCCCGGAAGGCGCCGGTCCAGGTCCACTTGTTCGCCGGGAAGTAGGCGATCACGTAGTTGGTGGAGAGGCCGAGCACGATGGCGCCCACGAAGGTGCGGGGCAGGCTCTTGAGCCGGCCGAACATGGCGGCGGCGAAGGCGTCGATCACCAGCAGGGTGAGGGCGTTGGCGCTCATGGCCGTGCCCTGGATGGGGGTGATGAGGATGCCGGCGAGAGCGGCCAGGAAGGCACCGCCGGCCCACGACAGGGTGGCGAGGCGCTCGGGGCGGCCGCCGTTGAGCTGGAGCAGGTCGGGGTCGTCGACGACGGCCCGCATGGCCACGCCCGAGCGGGTGCGGCGGAAGAGGAAGGCGATGCCGGCGGCGATCACGATGGCGAGGGCGAAGGCGATGATCTCGTGCCAGGTGATGTTGATGCCGAAGATCTTCACGGTCGCGTTGGCGCCGAAGAACTTGTAGAAGAGCCGCGGGGTGCGGGGCGTGGGGTTCCAGATCCAGGTGGCGAGGGCCAGGAAGCCGAGCATCACGCCGACGGGCACGATGATCTTGGTGACCTCGGAGGTGCCCCTGAGGTTCTTCATGACGACCTGGTAGAGCACCGCCCCCAGCAACGGTGCGAACACGAACAGCACCAGGATCAGCGCGATCGGTGCCGGCCAGCCCCAGCCCCAGCGGACCTGCCAGTACATGAAGGCGGCCAGCATGGCGATGGCGCCCTGGGCGAAGTTGAAGATGCCCGAGGTCGTGTAGGTGACGACCAGACCCGAGGCGGCGATGAAGTACACGCCACCCACGACGAGGCCGAGGATGGTGTACTGCAGGAACGTCTGCACTCGAACTGGTTCCCCCTGTGCGAACGGGCGTGGTGCGGCCGGCCCGTGTGACGTCCGGCACTATAGGTCGCGATCCAGCGCCGTCGAGACGGCGGTCACAAGCGAGCGACTGTAGTCACGCCTGATTCAGGCCAACAAGTTCACTCGGTGAAGCAACGGGCGGGGTCGGCGGTCAGTTGACCTGGCGCCCGGCATCGCCCCAGTAGCGGGCCCTGAGGGTCTTCTTGTCGGGCTTCCCGAGCGCCGAGAGCGGGATGGCGTCGACGAGGTCGACGCTCTTCGGGGCCTGCACCGAGCCCTTGTGCTCCTTGACCAGCGCGATGAGCTCGTCGGGGTCGACCTCGTGCCCCGGGCGGGGCACCACGACGGCCTTCACCGACTCGCCCCAGCGCTCGTCGGGCACCCCGATCACGGCCACCGCCGACACCGCGGGGTGGGTCGAGATGACGTCCTCGACCTCTCGGGGGTACACGTTGAAGCCGCCGGTGATGATCATGTCCTTCTTGCGGTCGACGATGTAGAGGAAGCCCTCGTCGTCGGCCCGGGCCACGTCGCCGGTGTGCAGCCAGCCGTGGGCGAAGGCCTCGGCGGTCTGCTCGGGCTTGCCGAGGTAGCCCTTCATCACGAGCGGGCCCTGCACGCAGATCTCACCGGGCTCGCCGTGGGGCACCTCGTTGCCGTCGTCGTCGAGCAGGGCCACGTGCACCCACGGCACCGGGCGCCCGCAGCTGGCCAGCCGCTCGAGGTTGTCGGGGTCGTGGTCGGCCTTGCGCAGCGCGGTGATCGCCATCGGGCACTCGGCCTGGCCGTAGAACTGGAAGAAGATCGGGCCCATGCGGCGCACGGCCTCGGCCAGGCGGGTGGGCGAGGTCGCGGCCGCGCCGTAGAAGACGGTCTGCAGGCTCGAGAGGTCGTACTGGTCGAACTTTGGGTGGTCGAGCAGCACGTAGAGCATCGTGGGCACGAGCATCGTGGCGGTGATGCGGTGCTCCTCGACCGTGCGCATGAAGGTCTCGGGGTCGAAGCCCGGCAGCACCGTGAGCGACCCGCCCTTGAGCAGGGTGGGCGTGAAGAAGGCGGCGCCCGCGTGCGACAGCGGGGTGCACACCAGGAAGCGCACCTCGTCGGGCCACTCCCACTCGGCCATCTGGATGGTGGTCATGGCCATGCCGCCGCGGTAGGAGCTCATGATCCCCTTGGGCTTGCCGGTGGTGCCGCCCGAGTAGGAGATGCCGGCGAGGTCCTCGGCGTCGACCAGCGGGGCGACGAGGGGCTGGGGCTCGAAGCCCGCGGCGAGCGAGTCGAGGTCGTCGGCGATGTCGCTCGGGCCGAGGGCCAGCAGCTTCAGCCCCGGCACCATCTCGGCGAGCTGGCGGGCCCGGTCGGTGAAGTTGTCGGGGTCGAAGATGAGCGTCTCGGCGCCGCAGTCGCCGAGCACGTAGGCCTGGTCGTCGACCGAGCCCATCGGGTGCAGCGGGGTGGACCGGGTGGCGTTGACCTGGTTGGCCGCCATGGTGAAGAGCACCTCGGGCCGGTTCAGCGACAGCACCGACGCCTGGCTGCCCTGGCCCAGCCCCCGCGAGCGCAGCGCCTGGGAGTAGCGGCTGACCTGGTCGCGCATCTCGCGTGCGGTCATGGCGCCCGTGCCGATGATGTTCACCGCCGGCTTGTCGGGGTTCTTGTCGAGCGCGTCGATCAGGAGGTCGGCGGCGAAGACGGGTCGGTAGAGCTGCGAGAGGTCGGGAGTGACGTCGGTCATGGCCGCCGAAGCTAGCGCCGCGGCCCTCTCCCCCGCCGAGGGCCCCTCACCCGCCGGAGGCGTGGCTCAGCTGGCGCGGTCGCGGCGCATGGCGCCGGGGCGACGGGCGAAGTCCTCCGACACCCGGTCGAGCAGCACGCGCAGCTCGTGGAGGTCGGCGGCCGACCAGTCGGTGAAGGTCTCGGCGATGATGGCGTCGGTGGCGTCGCGGTAGGCCTGGAAGGCCCGGCGGCCCTTGGCGGTGAGCTCGACGATGCCGGCCCGACCGTCGGTGGGGTCGGCCGAGCGGCGCACGTGGCCGCTCTCGACGAGGTCGCGGATCTCGCGGGAGATCAGCGGCGCCTCGAGGTCGGTGAGGCGGGCGAGCAGCGAGAGCCGGACCGGCCCCGACCCGCGCAGGGTGGCGAGGATGGTGATGGCGGGACGGGACATCATCACGCCCGACCGCTCGGCCCGGTAGCGCGCCGCCACGCGGCCGTTGCTCACCCGGGCGATGCGGTTCAGCGCGAACTCCACGCGCCGGAGGTCCTCGAGACGGCTCACGAGCGGGCAACGTAGCGCGTTCCGGCCCCTCATGTGACGGATGACACGCTGCGGCTACCCGGCGGTAGCCGCAGCGGCACCGGGGCTCAGCCCCAGTACGACCCGTCGAGCATCTGCTCCTGCAGGTTCCGGAACATGATGAAGTCGTCGAGGTCGTCGGGCATCTCCATCTGCCCGTAGGTGACCCCGCGCAGCGACGTGCGCACCGAGACGATGGCGAAGCGCTGGGCCGCGAACACCTCGAACCACTCGAGCGCCTCGACCGGGCGGCCGCTCATCTCGGTGTAGAGGGCGGCCATGTCCTCGCGCTTCATGAAGTCGGGCAGGCCCGGCATGCCGTACTTCACGGCCATGTCCTGGAAGAACGCGTGGAGGAAGATCATCCACGCCAGGTCGACCTCGGCCGGGCCGATGGCGGCCATCTCCCAGTCGAGCACCGCGGTGGGCGTGGGCCCGTCCCAGAGCATGTTGCCGATGCGGGCGTCGCCCCAGTTCAGGACCGCCGGGTTCGCCAGCGTCGGGCGGTTGGCCTCGAGCCAGTCGAAGGTGCGCTCGATGAGCGGGAAGGTCTTTCCGTCGCGGGCCCACTCGTAGTAGCCGCGCTCGTGGCCGAGGTGCTGGTCGAGGTAGTCGGCGCCGTGCTGGCCACGCTCGAGGAACGACAGGTCGGCGTTGTCGGGGCGCAGCTCGTGCAGCTTCACGAGGGTCTCGACGGCGTTGCGCTGCATGAGGTCGCGGTCGGCCTCGGAGAGGTCGGCGACCCAGCCTCCGAAGACGTAGGGCGGCACGTCGGTGGGTGCCTTGCCCGACGAGCGCTTCATCACCAGGAACGGCACCTGGAGGTAGGACTCGTCCATCATCACGTACGGCACCTCGGGCACCGGCACGGACGTGCGCTCGCCGACCAGGCGCATGGCCTTGGCCTGCATCTCGATGTCGTAGTGCTGGAACACGGGCACGAGCGACGGCAGGGGCGCCAGGCGGGCGACGAGGTGGTCGACCGTGCCACCGTGCTCGACGTCGAAGAGGATGCTCTCCGACGACATGCCGTTCTCGGGGGCGACCACGTTGACGACCTTCGCGTCGGCGGCGATGCCCTCGAGGGCCCAGGTGCCGAGGGCAGCGGCCAGCTCGTCGGGCGAGCGCCGCCACGGGGTGTCGAGGTCGAATCCTTCAGGGGTGTTCTCGTCGGCCATGGCGTGTGACGTTAGTCGCCGCCAACCGGGGTGAACTCCGCGAGAACGCGGGGCGAACGCGGCTCAGCGGCCGGGCGCCAACCCGTCGATCAGCGCGGTGAGCCCGAGCTCGAACACGTCGCCGTACTCGGCCGGCGCGGCGAGCGCGTCGACGAGCTCGCGGTCGGGCCACTCGGCCGGCCACAGCTGCGGGTCGACGGTGCCGTGGCTCGCGGTGCGGGCCGCGGCGCGCTCCATGAGCACCGACGAGATGACGTGCACCTGCAGGGCGCGCAGGGCCAGCGCGGCGTCGTGGCCGTGCAGCCCCAGCTCGGCGAGCTCGACGGCCATGGCCTGCTGGACCGGCAGGAACATGGCCGGGGTGCGGTCGCGCTCGTGGGCCAGGCCCACCAGGTGGGGCCGGGCCAGGAGCGTGGCCCGCAGCGAGCGGGCCAGGGCGACGATGCGCTCGGCGGGCGAACCGACCGGCACCTCCGGCAGCTCGCCCATGTCGGCGAGCAGCCGGTCGACGAGGCCGTCGAGCACGGCGTCGCGCCCACCGACGTGCCAGTAGATGGACGTGACGGCCACACCGAGCTCGTCGGAGAGGCCCCGCATGGTCAGCGCGTCGACGCCGTGCAGCTCGACGATGCGGCCAGCCGCGTCGAGCACGTCGTCGGCGGTGACGGCGCGCCCGGCCCGGTCGGTGCGGGCCGCCGCGCCGGCGGCTGCGCTCACGACGGCAGCAGCGGGAAGTCGTGGCCGGTGAGCCAGTGGCGCCCGACCTCCTTGACCCCGGCCCAGCGGGCGGTGAGGTCGGCCGCGGTGCGGCCCTCCCCCAGCTGGCCCAGCTCGGTGGGGGTGGGCCCGACCTTGTCGGCGTGGGGCCGCAGGGCGGCGAGGTCGAAGCCGAACGTGTCGGCGGCGGCCAGGCCGAGCATGCGGCGCGACTCGTCGATCGGGATGTCGAAGAAGGTCTTCTTCAGCCACTCGTTCGTGTTCGGCCAGGTGCCCTCGGGGTGCGGGAAGTCGGTGCCCCACAGCATGTTGTCGATGCCGATCTCGTAGCGCTGGCCGAGCTCGCGGCGCTTCACGTTGGCCAGGCCGGTGAAGCAGTTGCGGTCGACCATCTCGCTGGGCAGGAGGTCGCCGAGGGCGGCCTTGAACGGGCCCTGGCTGAGCTTGGAGGCGCCGCGCGAGCCGAGCACGAGGCGGTCCCACGACCACAGCAGGCCGGGCATCCACCAGCAGCCGCCCTCGGTCACGCCGAAGCGCAGCCCCGGGAAGCGGTTGAACACGCCCGACCACAGCAGGAACCACATGGGGCGCGCCGGCCACCAGGTGACCTCGGTGACGTAGATGCCGAGGTGGTCGCCGTACTCGTCGCGAGAGGCGGAGCCCGAGTGGGTGACCACCGGCATCTGCAGCTCCTCGCAGAGCGCCCACACCGGGTCGTAGCTGCGGTCGTGGTACGGCAGCTGGTTCACCCACATGGCCGGGATCATCACCGCGCCGAGGCCGTTGTCCTTGGCCCAGCGGATCTCGGCGAGGACCTTCTCGGTCTCGATGGTGATGGGCACCAGAGCCACGCCCTTGCGGCGCTCCGGGCTGTGCGCGCACAGCTCGGCGAGCCACCGGTTGTGGGCCTTGGCCCCGGCCATGCCGAGCTCGGGGTCGAGGTCGCCCGAGAGCCCGAGGCCGGCGCCGAAGGGCACGCACGTGCGGCTCTCGACCGCGTCGGCGTCGGGGTAGACGACCTCGGCGACCACGCCGTCGGCGTCGAGCGCCTGGTCGCGCTTGATGGCGTCCCAGCCGCTCTCGAGCTCCTCGTCGTGCTCCTCGAACCAGGCCTTGGCGTAGCTCTCGTCGCGCACGCCCATGCGGGTGGCGGCCTCGATCTGGAGGTAGCGCTGCGCGAGGAACTCGTCGAAGGCCTCGTGGTAGCGCGACTCGAGGTAGCCGCGGTACTGCTCGGTGGGGAGGCCGGCGTGGGAGTCGGCGGCGATGATCAGGTAGGGATCGTCGTCGGCGAAGGTCTGGGTGCTGCTGGGGGCCGGGTCGACCGGGCTGCTGGACATGTCACTCGCCTCCGCTGGCGCTGGTGGCCGTCGCGAACTGGTAGCCGACGAAGGCCGGGCACTTCTCGGCCTCGCGGGGGATCACGCCGGGCCCGAGGGGCTCGGCCACCTCGGCGACGCGGGGGCCGATCCGCTGGGCCACGGGCCGCAGCGACTCCAGGTCGAAGCCGTAGAGCGCGGCGGCGTTGCCGCCGATCATCATCTGCACCTCGTCGGGCGGCACGCCTCCGAACGCCAGGCGGATGGCCTCGAGCGAGAACGGGGTGCTGGCCTCCTTGTGGGGGTAGTCGCTTCCCCACATGATCCGGTCGACGCCCACCGAGTGGCGCAGGCCGACCTCGGCGGGGCGGATGAAGCTGGCGCCGATGTGGCACTGGCGGGCCCAGTACTCGCTGGGCTTGAGCTCCATCTTCGACACGACCTGGTTGCCCCAGACCCACTCCTGGGAGCCGACGGCGTTGGCCATGCGGTCCCAGAAGTAGTCGAGCTTGAACAGCTCGTCGGGCACCCACGCGGTGCCCTGCTCGGTGAACACGACCTGCAGGTCGGGGTGGCGCTCGAAGACGCCGCCGACCATGAGGTGGGTGAGGGCCCGGTGCGAGTACCACGAGGTCTCGAGCAGGAAGACGACGGCGTCCTCGGGCTCGGGGCCCATGGGCGGCGCCGCCGAGCCGGTGTGGTGGTTCACCGGCGTGCCGGTCTCCTCGCACACCGCCCACAGCGGCTCGTAGTACTTCTCGTAGAGCTGGGGCAGGCCGAGGCCGGGCGGGGTGCCGGGCAGGAGGATGCCGCCGGTGAGCCCGGCCTCCTTGGCCCAGAGGATCTCCTGCACCGAGGCGTCGATGTCGTGGAGGTTGATCTGGAGAATGCCGGCGCGGCGCCCGGGCACGTCGTTGCAGAAGTCGACGAGCCAGCGGTTGTGGGCCTGGAGGCCGGCCCAGCGCTTCTCGGCGTCGGACGAGGTGACGGCCGGTGGCTGGGCGGTGAGCGACGACTTCGGGAAGAACGGCGGCACCGTGTTCGGGAAGATCACCTCGGCGGCCTGGCCGTCGGCCTCGAGGTCGCGCAGGCGCCGGGCGGAGTCCCAGTTGCGCGGGCCGAGGTCGCCCTTGAGGTCCTCGAAGGGCATCTCGTAGCCGGCCGCCCACTGGTCGAAGTCGTCGAGCCAGCGGGCCTCGAGGTAGGGCCGGTAGTCGCTGATGTTGCCGCCGGCGTGGCCGTCGGCCGAGATCACGACGTAGCGCTCGTCGGACGACGGCGCCACCCCGGGTGCGTCGGTGCCCATCGGTTCCCCCTTCTGCACCACCCGGTCCGCGGGCGGTGACGGGGGTCACCGTAGCGGTGTTACAGAGACCTCGGCAACGCTTCGCCGACCACCTTTCGCGGCGCCGGACCGGCGTCGCTCAGCGGCGGGCCTTGGGCAGGCGGAGGTGGCGCTCGGCGATGTTGTTGCGGTTGATCTCGCTGGTGCCGCCGTAGATCGTCACCACCGGCACGTGGCGGGCGTCGTACTCGACGAAGCCCTCGCCGGCGGCGCCCGGCTCGTGGAACTGCAGCAGGCCGGCGGGCCCGGCCAGCTGGGAGAACCACCCCGAGATGCGCTGGTAGGCCTCGGTGGCGAACACCTTGGTCATCGAGCCCTCGAGGCCGGGCAGGCCGCCCGACGCGGCGATCCAGGCCGAGCGCTGGGTGAGCAGCTGGGCCACGGTCTCGTCGATGACGGCGCGGGCCATGCGCTCACGGGCGACGGGCCCGTCGAGCACGCCGGTGGGCGCCGCCCAGTCGTGGAAGTGGCGCAGCAGCGGCACCGCCGCGTTCGAGCCACCCATGACGCCGCGCTCGAAGGCCAGCGCCACGGTCATGGTGCGCCAGCCCTCGTTGACCCCGCCGAGCACGGCGTCGTCGCCCACCCGGACGTCGTCGTAGTAGGTGGCGTTGGTGCGCTCGGTGCCCATGGTGTGCACCGCGTCGACGCTGATGCCGGGGGTGTCGGCCGCCATGATGAACATGGTCAGGCCCTTGTGCTTGGGCAGGTCGGGATCGGTGCGGGTGAGCAGGATGATCCAGTCGGCCTCGTGGGCCATCGTGGTCCACATCTTCGCCCCGTTGATCACCCACTCGTCGCCGTCGCGCACGGCCCGGGTCTTGATCGAGGCCACGTCGGAGCCGAAGTCGGCCTCGCTGTAGCCCATGCCCACCATCGACTCGCCCGACGTGATCGACGGGATGATGCGGGCCTTCTGCTCGTCGGTGCCGACGGCGTGCACGACGCCGGCGATCATGATCGCCACGGCGAGGCCGTCGTAGGGGGCGCCCGCCTTCTCGAGCTCGTGGAAGAGGATCCAGAGCTCGATGGGGTCGCCCTTGCCCATGCCGGGAACGGCCCGCTCGAGGTAGCCCTCGCGGCCGAGCGCCCGGTTCAGCTCGGGCGACGCGAACGTGCCCGTGGTGTGCATGCGGTCGATGACCTCGGGCGTGACGTTGGCCTCGATGATGGCCCGCACCGCGTCGCGGTAGGCGATGTTCTCCGGGGAGAGCGAGAAGTCCATGGCTCAGGCCCCCACCGGTCCGA
>CAMFLJ010000117.1 GCA_945957335.1 uncultured Actinomycetes bacterium
GACAGGGGCGGGCCCGCCGCGAGGAGTTCATCGCCCGCGAGGTCGGCGAGCGCCTGTCGTTCGCCTTCGAGCGCGCCGTCGTGCCCATGGCCAAGGTCGGTCTCGACGGGCTGGTCCTCGGGGTCAACCCCGAGCTCGCCCGGCGCCTCGGCGTGGAGGCGGCGTCGCTCCACGGCGTGTCGCTGGTCGGGATGATCGAGCCCTCCGACCGGCCGGTCGTGGCCGCCACCATCGCGGCGGCGAGCAAGGGCGCCACCGTCGAGGTCGAGGCCCGGCTGGCCGGGGTCGCGCGGCCGTGCCGGCTGTACCTCTCGCTGGTGCCCGACTGGCTCGACGAGCCGATGTACCTCTTCCTGCAGGTGCTGGGCTGAGCCCTGCGACCCCGGTGGGTCAGGCCCGGCCGGGGTCGGAGACCGCGGTGATGTCGCGGAACCAGGTGGGCGCCTCGACCACCGCGAGCACCGCGGCGGCCGCCTCGTCGACGGTCATCGGCCCGCCCGGGCCGTTGTCGTGCACGTAGCCCAGCTCGGCCCAGCGGCCGGCCACGTCCATCAGCAGCTCGCGGTCCCAGCTGTCGGTGACGCCGGTGCCGAGGGCCGACCCGATGCGGACGTTGGAGAACGCCACGTCGGGGTGCTCCGACTGCCAGGCCCGGCACATGGCCTCGAGCGCGGCCTTGCTTGACGCGTAGACGCCCATCGCCGGCAGGGGCCGGTCGACCGACGACGCCGAGATGTACAGGAAGCGGCCCTTGCTGGCCCGCACGTGGGGGAGGGCAGCGGCGGTGACGTGGGCCGCGCCGAACACGTTGGTGGCAAAGGTGTCGGACCACTGCTGGGCGGTGGCCTCGGCGATGCGCACGAGGATGTCGATGGCGGTGGAGTAGACGACCGCGTCGAGCCCGCCCAGAGCGGCGGCGGCCTGCTCGACCATGGCGGCACACGACGCGGGGTCGCGGGCGTCGCACACCAGGCCCACGGAGCCGTTGCCCGCCTCCTCGGCGGCCGAGCGGACGAGCTCCTCGCGCCGGGCGGCGAACGCCACCGACGCCCCGGCGGCGGCGGCCTGCAGGCCGATGCTGCGGCCCACCCCCGACGACGCGCCGACGATCAGGATCCTGCGGCCCGACAACCCCTCACCCACGTGCGTCCCCCCGGAAGCCGTCGCCGGTGGCGGTGTGCCCCGGACGGTGGCCGACGGTAGTGGCTGGTCGGGGCTAGCGGTTCCAGCGGAGGACGTCGCCCGGCGTGGCGCCGGTGGCCCGGCCGTCGTCGACGACGGTCTGGCCGTTGACGATGGTGGCGACGTAGCCCTGCTGCTCCCAGATGAGCCGGCCGGCGCCGGTGGGGAAGTCGCGCACGAGCCTGGCATCGCCCACGGCGAGGCGGTCGCGGTCGATGAGCAGCATGTCGGCGGCGTTGCCGGGGCGGATCTCGCCGCGGTCCCAGAGGCCGACCGACGCGGCCGGCAGGGCGGAGAGCTTCCGGACGGCCTGCTCGAACGGGAAGGTCTCGTCGACGTACTCGGTGAGCACCCGGGTCGTGTAGTCGGCGCCGCAGAAGGTGTTGATGTGGGCGCCACCGTCGCTCGACCCGGGCAGGGTGAGCGGGTGGGCGAGGAGGAAGCGGATGACGTCGCGGTCCTCCTGGCTGACCGGCCGGTCGATCACGAAGACGGCCTCGAGCTGCTCGTCGAGGGCGAGGTCGAGGAACGCGTCGAGCGGATCGGCGCCGCGTTCGGCGGCGATGTCGGCCACCGATCGGCCGACCAGCGGGCGGTTGCGGTCGTGCTCGACGGAGACGAGGAGCAGGCTGCCCCACTCGAAGGTGAGCTGGCGGCCGGGCATGTCGAGGGCGGTGCGCAGCTCGGCCCGGTGGGCCGGGTCGGCCAGCGCGGCCATCCGCTCGGGCATCGGCCGCGAGAGCGTGGCGCGCCACTCGGGCATCTCGTCGAAGAGGATCGTGTCGCTCAGCGCGAGGTGCAGGCCCTTGGGGTTGGCCGACGCCATCGGCAGCACCCGCAGGCCGTCGCGCGCGAAGCCCTCGAGCACGTCGAGGCAGTCGCGCCACAGGTCGGGGGCGTTCGTGAACCGCAGCAGCAGGTTGGCGTGCAGGGGCTTGCCGCCCGACGCCACGACCATGTCGCGCAGCAGGGCCCGGTCGCTCTCGTCGTAGCCCCACCCGAACGAGCGGCACAGGTGCTCCATGGCGCCGAGCGGGTAGCCGGCGAGCACCGAGCAGAGGGCGACGATCTCCTCGGGGGTGGCCAGGTTGGGCGGCACCGGCTTGCCCTCGTGGTCGGCGTGGACGTCGAGCTGCGAGGTCGAGAAGCCGAGCGCGCCCTGCTGCATGGCCTCGTCGACCAGCGCCTGCATGGTGCGGATCTCGTCGTCGGTGGCGGCGCGCTCGCTGGCCTCGGGGCCCATGGCCCACCGGCGCACGGCGGCGTGACCGACGTAGCTGGCCATGTTCACGCCGATGCGCCCCTCGAGCAGGTCGAGGAACGAGCCGAGGGTGCCGCCGGTGTAGGTGACGCCGGCCCGCAGGGCGTCGACCGACATGCCCTCGACCTTGGCGAGCATCTGCAGCAGCCAGTCGACGTCGTCGGGCTTCGAGGGGGCGATGGTGAACCCGCAGTTGCCGGTGAGCACGGTGGTGACGCCGTGCCACGACGACGGCGACGCGGTGGGCTCCCAGAAGAGCTGGGCGTCGTAGTGGGTGTGCACGTCGACGAACCCGGGGGTGAGGTCGAGGCCGGTGGCGTCGATCACCCGGGCGCCGGCGGTGTCGTTGACGAGCCCGACGGTGGTGATGCGCCCGTCGCGCACCTCGACGTCGCCGGTGAAGGCGGGCATGCCGGTGCCGTCGCTGATGCGGGCACCCTTGATGACCAGGTCGGCGCTCACGGTGCGCCCTCCTCGCTGTCGATGGCGGTCTCGCTGGCGGTCGCGGTGGCCGGTGGGTCCCACACGACGGGGAGGTTCACGACCGAGCGCGAGGCCAGGCCGGCGACGTGGACGTCGGTGGCCTCGGGGTCGAGGCGCAGGTTCGGGAGCATCTCGACGATGGCCTCGAGGGCGACGCGCAGCTCCATGCGGGCGAAGTGGATGCCGAGGCACACGTGGTTGCCCTGGCCGAACCCGAGGTGGCCCTTCGGTGGGCGGGTGATGTCGAAGCGGTTCGGGTCGTCCCAGCGCGACGGGTCGCGGTTGGCCGAGTGCACGCACAGGTTCACGGTGGCGCCGGCGGCGACGGGGTGCCCGGCGATCTCGGTGTCGCGCGTGGCGATGCGCCCGAACGACATGAGCGGCGCCTCCCAGCGCAGCCCCTCCTCGATGGCCCGGGGGATGAGCGACGGGTCGGCGACGACCATCGCCCACTGCTCGGGGTCGCTCAGCAGGGCGAAGAGCAGGTTGGAGAGGGTGCGGTAGGTGGTCTGGGCGCCGGCGGGCACGAGCAGGCGGACCATGGCGACGATCTCGTCGTCGGTGAGGCGCTCGACGGTGCCGTCGGGCTGGCGCAGCTCGGCGGCGAGCAGGACGCTGATGAGGTCGTCGCGGGGCGTGGCCCGGCGGTCGGCGATCACCTCGCGCGCCATGGCGGCGAGCTCGTGGCTGGCCTCCATGCGCTCGGACTCGTCGATGGCGACGTTGGTCAGCCGGGCGGCCTGGGCGTAGAAGCTGTCGACGTGCTCGACCGGCAGCCCGGCAGCGGCCGCCATCACGCTGATCGGGTAGTGGAAGGCGAAGTCGGCGGCGAGGTCGGCCCGGCCGAGGGGGGCGAGGGCCGCCAGGCGGTCGCGCACGAGGTCGCGGACGAAGTCGACCTCCCAGCTGGCCATCTCGGCCTTGGTGAACGCGCCCTGCAGCAGCGCCCGGTAGCGCTGGTGGTCGGGCTCGTCCATCTCGAGGATGGTGCGGCCGAGCACCTCCTGCAGGAACGGCGTGTAGTAGCTGTTCGAGAACGTGGTGTGGTCGCGGAAGGCGGCGTCGACCTCGTCGAACGGGAACACCGACACCTGCTGGTCGTCGGGCGTGAGGTAGTTGTCGGGCCCGACCACGCCGAACAGGCCCGACACCGAGCCGTCGTGCACCGGGCACTCCTCGCGCAGCTCGCGCAGGCGCGGGTGGGGGTCACGGACGAGGCCGATCCCCACGAACTGGTTCTTGACGTCGAAGACGTCGTCGTCGTGCGCCATCGTGTCCCCCCGGTCGGCGTCGCAGCCCGCAGTGCTAGCACCCCGGCCCTCTCGCCGCTCGGGGGCGGGGGGCGAGTGCGCATGGGGGCGGGGGGGGCGAGTGCGTATGGGGGCAGGAGCCGATGGCGCAGGAGAGGGGCGGTAGCGTCGATCGGCACGAAGGGGGACGACATGCTCGACACGATCATCACGGGTGCCACCGTCGTGGACGGCACCGGAGGCCCGGCGCGCATCGCCGACATCGCCATCCGCGACGGGCGCATCGTCGCGGTGGGCGCCGTCGACGAGGCCGCCGCCGACACCATCGCGGCCGACGGGCTGGTGGCCTGCCCCGGGTTCGTCGACCCGCACACGCACTACGACGCGCAGCTGATGTGGGACGGCGCCGCCTCGCCCTCGGGCGCGCACGGCGTCACGACCGTCATCGGCGGCAACTGCAGCTTCGGCCTGGCCCCGATCGAGGCCGAGCACGCGCCCTACCTGCGCGAGCTGTTGGCCAAGGTCGAGGGCATGCCGGTCGACGCCCTGGAGCAGGGCGCCGACTGGGGCTGGCGCGACTTCGACTCCTACCTCGCCCGCTTCGAGGGCCGCCTGGCGGTGAACGCCGGGTTCATGGTCGGCCATTCCACCCTGCGCCGCCTGGTGCTGGGCGACGAGGCCAACGACCGGGCGTCCACGCCGGCCGAGCTCGACCAGCTGCGGGCGCTGCTCTCGGCGTGCCTCGCCCAGGGCGGCATGGGCCTGTCGGTCGACGTGTCGAGCTACCACAGCGACGGCGACGGCCGTCCGGTGCCGGCCCGCGGGGCCGACGTCGACGAGCTGCTCGCCTTGTGCCGGGTCGTCGGCGAGCACCCGGGCACCACGGTCGAGGGCATCTTCGACGGCGGCAGCACCGGGTTCGAGCAGCCCGAGGCCGAGCTGATGGCCTCGCTGTCGGTGGCGGCCGACCGGCCCCTCAACTGGAACGTGCTGGTGGTCGACGCCGCCGCCCCCGAGCGCATCGAGGCCCACCTGCTGCCGTCGCGCCTGGCCCGGCAGCTGGGCGGCCGGGTGGTGGCGCTCACGATGCCGGTGATCGTGCCCATGAACATGAGCTTCGGCACGTACTGCGCGCTCAACCTGCTGCCCGGGTGGGGCGAGGTGCTCAACCTGCCGGTGCCCGAGCGCATGGAGGCGCTGCGGCGGCCCGAGGTGCGGGCCCGCATGCTCGCCGGCGCCAGCGGCGACGTCGGCATGTTCAACCGCCTCACCGACTTCGCCGGCTACCGCATCGGCGACACGTTCTCCGAGGCGAACGCCGGGCTCATCGGCCGGCGCGTCGACGACATCGCCGCCGAGCGCGGCATCGAGCCCTTCGACGCACTCGTCGACGTGGTGCTGGCCGACGACCTGCGCACCGTGCTGTGGCCGTCACCGACCGACGACGACGACGCCCACTGGGCCCTGCGCCAGCAGCTCTGGGACGACCCCGACGTGATGCTCGGTGGCAGCGACGCCGGCGCCCACCTCGACCGCATGTGCGGCGGCCCCTACCCCGTCGGCTTCCTCGCCGACGTCCTGCGGGGTCGCAAGCTGGTGCCGCTCGAGCGGGCGGTGCAGATGCTCACCGACGACCCGGCCCAGCTGTTCGGCCTCACCGACCGGGGCCGCATCGAGCCCGGCGCCCACGCCGACATCGTGCTGTTCGACCCGGCCACCGTCGACGCCGGGCCCGCCCGCCTGGTGCCCGACCTGCCGGGCGGCTCGGTGCGCCTCACCGCCGAGCCCGTGGGTGTGGAGCGTGTGATGGTCGGCGGCGTCAGCACCTTCGTCGGAGGTGTCGACACCGGTGCCCGACCCGGGCGGCCGCTGCGCTCGGGCGTCGACACCACCACCGTCCGACCCGGAGGTCAGCCGTGAGCACCCCGTTCCTGAAGGTCGAGCGCGACGGCCCCGTGGCCGTCATCTCGTTCAACCGCCCCGACAAGCTCAACGCCTGGGCCTGGGGCCCGACCAACGAGCTGTGCGAGGCCGCCGACGAGCTGCGCTTCGACCGATCGGTGCGCGCCGTCGTGCTGCGGGGCGAGGGTCGGGCGTTCTGCGCGGGTGAGGACCTGAAGCCCGACACCGACGACGTCGAGGAGCGCCACCCCGGCCGCTCCGGCGCCGAGAAGACGGTGATCGCCTACGAGCGCGCCACCTACCTGTTCGAGCGGTGGGCGGTCGTCGACCAGCTGCCCCAGCCGGTGATCGCCGCCGTCCACGGCTACTGCCTCGGCGCCGGCCTCGAGATCGCCATGCTCGCCGACATCCGCATCGCCGCGACCGACGCCATCTTCGCCCTGCCCCAGGTCACCCTCGGCACCCAGGTGGTGGGCGGCGCCGACCTGCGCATGGTGAGCGAGCTCGGCGCGGCCCGCACGAAGATGCTGGCCATGACCGGCCGCCGCTTCGGCCCCGAGGAGGCCGAGCGCTGGGGCCTGGTGCAGCAGGTGGTCGAGCCCGACCAGCTGCGCGATACCGCGATGGCGTTGGCCCACGAGATCGCCGCCAACGCGCCGCTCGCGGTGCAGGGCGTGAAGCGGGCCGTGAACTCGGTGGCGTACCGCGGCTTCGCCGAGGCGGCGCGCTTCGAGGCGATGGCCTCGTCGGTGCTGTGGTCGTCCGACGACGTGTACGAGGGCTTCGCCGCCAAGGCCCGCAAGGAGCAGGCCTCCTTCGAGGGCAAGTAGGCGTGTTCCACCGCCACAAGGGCCTGCCCGACACCTGGCGCGACATCGTCGAGCGGGGCACCGCGGTGTGGGCGCTGCTCGACGACGACGAGCGCGACCTCGTGGCCGCCGACGCCGACTGGCTGCTGCGCCACAAGCACTGGGAGGCGTCGAACGGGTTCGCCCTCGACGACACCATCACCGTCACCATCGCGGTGCAGGGCGCCTTGCTCGTGCTGGGCCGCAGCGTCGAGGACCTCAGCGAGGTCGGGGCGATCATCGTGTACCCGACGGCCATGAGCTCGGGCGGCCTCCACGCCGGACCGGCGTCGGGCACCCTCGTCGACGGCCCGCTGCCGGTGCTCGGCGAGGCCCACGACCGCCACGGCCCGGTGCTGCTGGCATGGGACGAGGCCCAGGCCGCGGCCGCCCACCTCGGCCGGGGCGAGAACGTGGTGCTGCACGAGCTGGCCCACAAGGTCGACATGCTCGACGGGATGATCGACGGCACGCCGCCGATGTCCCGCGACGACCTGCCCCGCTGGGTCGAGGTGTGCACCGACGCCTTCGAGGCGCTGCGCGCCGGCGTCGACCGGCCTCCGCTGCGGCCCTACGGCGCGACCAACACGGGTGAGTTCTTCGCCGTCGCCACCGAGGCCTTCTTCGATGCGCCGGAAGCGCTGCGTACCCAGGAGCCGGCGCTCTACGAGGTGCTGCAGTCGTTCTACGCCCAGGACCCGGCCGAGCGGGCGAGCCGCACCCCGCGCCCGTGACGCCGTTCCACGCCGCGCTCGTCTTCGCGGCCGGACTGGCGTGCGGCCTGGTCAACAGCATCGCCGGGGGAGGGTCGCTCATCCTGTTCCCGGCCCTGCTGGCCACGGGCATGCCCACCCTCGACGCCAACGTCACCAACTCGGTGTCGACGTGGCCGGGCTACGTCGGCGGCGTGGTCGGGTTCCGCCGCGAGATCGCCGAGCAGCGCCACCGGCTGCCGCTCCTGGTCGGCGCCACCCTCGTCGGCTCCACCGTGGGCTGCACGCTGCTCCTGCTCACGCCCGAGGGCGCCTTCGACGTCGTGGTGCCGTTCCTGGTGCTGTTCGCCAGCCTGCTCACCGCGCTGCAGCCCGCGGCCAAGCGCCGCCTCGCCCGCAGCGGCGCCACCCGCGACACGCCGGGTGTGGCCGCGGTGATCGGCATCTTCTTCGCCGCCCTCTACGGCGGCTACTTCGGCGGCGCCCTCGGCGTGATCATGATCGGCGTCCTGGGCCTCACGATCCACGAGACCTTCAAGCGCCTCAACGCCTCGAAGGCGCTGCTCACCCTGGTCGACGCCTCGGTGAGCGTCGTGATCTTCGGGCTCTTCGGCCCGGTGCACTGGGCGTACGTCCTGGTGGCGGCGCCGGCCACGTTGGTGGGTGGCTACCTCGGTGCCCACGCCGCCCGCCGCCTCGACGAGCGCGTGCTGCGGGCGTCGGTGGTGGTGATCGGCGTGGCCGTGTCGATCTACCTGTTCGTCCGCGCCTTCACCTGATCACCCGGACGGACCGGACCGGGCCTAGGGCGTCAGGCGGGCAGCGCGCCAGAGACCACCACGCCGCTCCGGAGCACGGCCATCGGCGGGGTGTCGGCCAGCACGCCGATGTCGAGCGACGGGTCGCCGTCGACGACCAGCAGGTCGGCCTTCTTGCCCACCTCGACGGTACCGAGCTCGTCGCCCCACCCGAGGGCGTCGGCGCCGTTGACCGTGGCCCAGCGCAGCACCGTGAGCGGGTCGAAGCCGGCGTCGTCGACGTAGGTGCGCAGCTCGCCCCCGTAGCTCCCGTGGGGGAAGTTCACCGCGCCGTAGTCGTCGCCCAGCAGGATGCGCACGCCGGCCTCCTCGGCCTTCGGCAGCACCTCGTACATGTGGGCCAGCTCGGCCTCGTTGTCGGGGAAGAACGGCGCGAACACCTTCGGGAACCAGATGCTCGGCACCACCGACGCGTCGGTCTCGACGAGGGCGGCGATGACCTCGTCGTCCATCTCGTCGCAGTGGTCGACGATGTCGATGCCCAGCTCGAGGGCCCACATGATGGCGGTCTTGTTGGCCAGGTGGCCGCGGATGAGCACGCCCTTCTCGTGGGCGGCGTCGATGGCGGCGGCGAGCTCGTCGCGGGTCATCTCGATGCGGGCCCGCGGCGAGGTGGTGCCGTGGCCTCCGGTCACGAACAGCTTGATGATCTCGGCGCCCTTCTTCACCTGCTCCCGCACTCCCTTGCGGAACTCGTCGGGGCCGTCGCACAGCTTCACCGCGCCGCTGGTGGGCATCCCCCACCACCACGGCACGCCGTCGTTGCTGTGGGCGGTGGTCGACAGCTCGCGCCCGCTGGGCACGAAGCGCGGCCCCGGTACGAGGCCCTTCTGGATGGCGAGCTTCACGCCGGGCTCGACGTCCTGGCCCGCCCCGGCGCCGACCGCGGTGGTGTAGCCCCACGTGAGGGCCTTCATGAGGTTGGCGTGGGAGAGCATCGCCATGAAGGCGGGCGGGCTCTCGCTGCCGTAGGGCAGCGGGGTGGAGCCGAGCTCGTCGTAGGTGGAGTGGAAGTGGCACGTCGCCATGCCGGGCATGAGCGTGCGGCCGCCGAGGTCGACGGTGGTGGCGCCGGCGGGCGCCGGGGCCGTCGGGTCGTCGGGCCCGACCTCGGTGATGCGGCCGCCCTCGATCACCACCCGCCGTCCGGGCACGGCCGGGTTGCGGCCGTCGAGGAGGTTCACGCCGGTCAGCACGGTCGCCATGTCACTGCACCTGTCGGGGTCGGGCGGCGTTCACCGCGGGGTCGTCCTCGAACCACTGCACGAGGAGCGGGGAGTTCGTCCACTTGGCCGGCGTGCGGTACCAGCCGCCGGCGCGCAGGGTGCCGCCGTCGGCGGCGATGGTCTCGCCGACCACCCAGTCGCCGAGCTCGCTGGCGAGGAACAGCACCACGTTGGCGACGTCGCGCCCTTCGGCGTAGCGGCCGGCCGGGATCCACACCGGCACGTGGCGGTCGTAGTCGTCGCCCAGGTCGTAGAAGTTGGTCTGGTGGGCCCGGGTCTTGTCGACCGCGATGGCGTTCACGCGCACACCGGCTCCGGCGACCTCGACGGCCAGGCTCTTGGTGAAGCCGTCGACCGCGGCCTTGAACGCCGTGTAGGGCGCCGCGTTCGGCATCGCCCGCAGCCCCTCCACCGACGAGAAGTTCACGATGCGGCCCCAGCCCCGGGCCTTCATCCCGCCGATGACGGCGTGGCTCGCCCGCATCACGGCGAGCAGGTTCACCCGGTAGAGGCGGTCCCAGCCGTCCTCGTCGGAGGTCTCGAACGGCGCCGCCATGGCGTAGTGCTCGCCGACGGCGTTCACGAGCACGTCGACCGGGCCGAGCTCGGCCTCGGTGCGGGCCACCGCCTCCTCGATCGTGCCGGG